>JAPPPC010000408.1 GCA_028817685.1 Rhodospirillaceae bacterium | reverse complement strand
CGATGCGGTCAACCGCGTGAGCCTGGCCCCCGACGGCGATTTCAATGTCGGTGTCTCCAACACCAAAAAGCTGAAAGCGATGATCGAACGCCGGCGCAAGGCGGGCATCTATCTCTCGGTGCTGGGTTTCGGGTCCGGCAATCTGAATGACGAACTCATGCAGGCGCTGGCGCAAAACGGCAACGGTGTCGCCGCACACATCGACAATTTGAACGAAGCGCGCAAGGTCCTGGTCGAAGAGGCCACATCGAACCTATTCCCGATCGCCAAGGACGTTAAAATTCAGGTCGAGTTCAACCCGGCAAGAGTCGCCGAGTACCGCTTGATCGGATACGAAACACGGGCCCTGAAACGCGAAGACTTCCGCAACGACAAGATAGACGCCGGTGATATCGGCGCTGGCCACAGCGTCACGGCAATCTACGAAATCACCCCCGTGGGCAGCGCTAGCGGCATGTTCGCACCCAACCGCTACAAGCGTCCGTCAAAGAAATCGGAAAGCACTTTCAACGACGAATACGCCTTCCTGAAAATCCGCTACAAGCTGCCAAACGAGGACAAATCCCGTTTAATCGACGCGCCGATTACAACGGCACAAGAAGTCCCGGACGTCGATGCGCCAGGCTACCAGGACACCAAATGGGCAACCGCCATCGCGGCCTTCGGTCAATTGCTCAAGGGCGGAAAATACATGCAGGATTTCGGCTACGACAGGGTGATCGAACTGGCCCGTACGGCCAAGGGCGAAGACGAATTCGGTTACCGCGCGGAGTTTATAAACCTGGCGAGGCTCGCACGGTCTGCCGCACCCTCCAACTGAGGGCGACCGGCGGTCGAAGCGGCGCGGAAAAGGCGGTACACTTCCTCCCGCCTTTTCCGTTCGCCGTTCGAAAGGACCGCAGCATGACCGTCGCCGAAACCCTCGCCGCGTTTCTCATCAAGACCGGATATGACGACCTGCCCGAGCAGGCGGTCGACCACGCCGCGATGATCGTGGCCAGTACCTTCGCCAGCGCCGCCTGCGGCACCAATATCGAATCAGCTGCGATCATCCGCGATCTCACCCAGGACCGGGGCGGCCGGCCCGACGCGTCGATCTGGTTCGACGGCGGTCCGAAACTGCCGATCGTCAGCGCGGCGCGCGTCAACGCGATGATGAGCGACGCGGCGGCCTCCGACGATAGCGACCTGCGCAACATCGTTCATGCGGGTACGCCGCTCACGGCGACGGCCTTGGCGGTTGCGGAACGCACCGGCGCCAGCGGCAGGGAAATCCTGGCCGCAATCGTTCTCGGCTACGAGGCGGCGGGCCGCATCGGCGAAGCGATCATGCCGCACTTCAACTACCGGGGACATCACGGCTGCATGGGCGCTGCGTTCGGCGCCGCCACGGCGGCCGCGCGCCTGCTTGGTTTGGACGCGACGCAGACCGCGCACACCATCGCGCTGACCGCGACCTCGGTCGGCGGCTTGACCATCGCAGCAAATACCAGCGTCGCGCGCGAATATCATGCGGGCACCGTCACCCTGTTGGGTCTTGAAGCAGCGCTTGCCGCGCAACGCGGCTACACGGCTGAACTTTCGATCCTGGAGGCCAAGCGCGGTTTTTGCGACCTTTACGCCGGGACCGACGGCAGCAACATCACCGAGGGGCTGGGCGACTCCTGGGACATCGTGACCGATATGGCGATCAAGCTGGTCCCCGGCGGCCACCCCTACCACGCGCTTGCGGAAGCGGCCGCCAACGCCGCGCGGGAAGGCGATATCGACGCCGCCGATATCACGGCGATCACGGCGAGCCGGCCCGGCATGACCACCCTCACCGGCCCCCTGCATCCGAAAGACCTGATCGATATGGCGCACAGCCCCGCCTACTTCCTCGCCGCGGGCGCCGCCGACAAGCAGTTCGGCTGGGCCAATGCGACGCAGGAAAAGATTGACGACCCGATCATCCATGCGTTGATCGACAAGGTCGCGGTCGGACCGGAGCCGACGGAGAATGCGGACGCCTACCGGCAAGGCGCGACGGTGACCATCGATACTTCAGACGGACGGTCCGTGACCAATACGGTATTGATCCCGACCGGCGCCGGTTGTCTCGGTATCGATTGGGCCGATATCGACGCCAAGTACCGCGCGCTTGCGCCGAGCGCTCCAATGACGGACGGTCAGGTCGATGCGAGCCTGAAAGCGATCCATGCTTTCCGCGACCTGGCGCACATCGCCACATTGATCGACCTGTTGCACCAATCCTAGGACACAAGATGACAGTATTTGACAACACGACCGTGCGGTGCGCCGCGCCGTTGGACGCCAATCATCCCCTGGCGGCCGCCCTTGAAGGACGGAGCGACATCTTCGCCATGACGGAACAGGCCCAAGACGCAGCGCTGCGTCCCAAAAACCCCGGCGGCCTGTCGCACGACGAACGCGCCGCCCTTGCCAGCCGTATGGCGCGGCTCAACAGCGAGGATGGATTGGCCGATCACTTCGCATCTCTGCTGGTCGACGGGGATGCGGCCAAGATCGCCGACCCGACGTTCGACGGCGAACCGGACTCGCGGCTCGCAGCCTTGATACGGCATACAGATTTGGTAACCCGCGACACGAAATCTGTCGTCGCCGCGGACATCACAGCGCTCAAGGATGCCGGGATTTCGGAAGACGATATCGTCCGGCTCTCCGAACTGACCGCCTTCGTGAACTATCAAGCGCGCGTCAGCCGCGGCCTGCGGCTGCTGGCAGGTTTGTCATGAGCAAGATCATCCACGACTTCACGACCACGGTCCCGTTCTGGCAACCGCGGGTCACCCCCATAGACCTTGACGACGCGACCGAGGAACAGCGTGACGCGCTGCAGGTCACACCATCGAACCAGAAAGTATCGGAATACGTGCTTGTGCTGGCGCGCGATGCGGAAACGCTGAAGGAACGGACACCGCTGTTCAACGCGATCATGTACAACCGGGGCGGCATGTCCCGCGCCGAACGCGAACTGAGCGCAACCGGCGCTTCCGTCGTCAATCGGTGCGTCTACTGCGCTGCCGTTCATGCGAGCCGCTACAACCAGCTGGCCAAGGACGTGACCGTGATGGAGCGGATCTTCGCGGACGGCGCGGCGGCGGCGCTTGACGCGCGGCAGTCGGCGATCCTGCAATTCGCGATGAAATTGTCGCAGACACCGCCCGAGGCGACGGCGGAGGACATGCAGATGTTGCGCGACGCCGGTTTGGAGTCGGACGAAATTCTCGACCTCATCCTGTCCGCGTCGCTGTTCGGGTGGGCCAACCGTCTGATGCACACATTGGGCGATCCGATCGAACGGTCGGAATAGGCCACGCTCCCTTGTATTCGCCGTTTGCCGTTGAATAGTATTGCGCCAACCGAAGTGAAGCTCACGCGGCAAACGGTATGTGCCGACCGAGCCCGAGCGCTGGAGGGAGCATGACCGTCTATAAGGGCGCCTGCCATTGCGGCGCCATCACTATCGAGCTTGAGACGGATACGGATCCCGCGACGATCGATGTCCGCGAGTGCCAGTGCTCCTTCTGCCGTGCACACGGCGCCGAATCCGCCAGCGACCCCGCCGGACGCATCCGCTATATCGAGCGCACGCCCGGCGATATCACGCGCTACCGGTTCGGATCAAAGTCGTGCGACATGATCCTTTGCCGCCATTGTGGCGTCTATATGGGCGCAATCATGGAAGACCAAAATTCACCGGGATATTCGACGACGCAGATCCGGCATTTCGAAGATCGGGCCCTGTTCACGAAGACGGCCCGGCATCCCGACTACGACGATGAGCCGCTTGACACACGGCTGGCGCGGCGCCGCAAAACCTGGACGCCGATTGCCGGCGCATAATCTAAAAACGATGGAGCCCGTATGACCGCCCCCGACCTCGCCTATGTCGCCCTCGTCGTCGACGAACCGGAGGCCAGCGCTGCAATCTTTGAGAAGGATTTCGGACTGCCGCGCCAGGACTTCGCCTGCGGCAGTTTGAATGTACCCGCCATTTCGGTCGGCCGCTCCGCCCTCGCACTGTTCCAGCCGGACGACCCCTTCCTCGGGCCAGATGCGAAAAAAGGGGTCCACCACATCGCCATCGCCGCCGCGGACCCGAAAGCCGCGGCAGAAGATTCCGGTGTCGCGACGGTCAACGGTCCTGCTAGCGGATTGGGCGGTAGGACGAGTATCGAGCTGGCGCGGGACGCCACCTGCGGTATCGGCGTGCGCTACACGGAATCACTAGGCCTCGCCCCGGCATCCTCCGGCCTCGTGGAACGGATCGACCATCTGGGTGTCGCCTCGGCCGACAATCAGGCGGCGCGCGAAGTTTTCATCGACAGGCTCGGCTGCGTTTATGAAAGCCAGCAAACCGATAGCGAGGTGGAGACGATCTCCGAAAACTTCACCTCGGACACCTACAATTACATCTACCACACGCGGCCCTCGCAACTCATCGGCAGCATGCGGGTCACCTTCATCACCGTCGGCGACACGGAATTCGAGTTCATCCAAGACCTGACCACGAATGTCCAAGCCGATGAAGCGCGCCACGATGCGGCCGGCACGACGCGGGGCGACCGCAGCGCAATCGCCCGATATATCGCGGCACGCGGCCAGGGGCTGCATCACATCGCCTTCAAGACGCCGGACGTGAAGGAGTCGCTGGCGAAGATCAAGGCGGCCGGCCACCGGACGATCGATACCGTCGGCCGGCCCGGCTCTCGGCGGGCCCTGATCGGTTTCATGCACCCCACGATGATCGGCGGCGTGCTGATGCATTTCGTGCAGCGGGAGGAAATCTAACCATGGCCGGCTACGCCCTAAACTATCTCGCCCTCGCCGCACGCGACGTCGAAGCCGCCTGCCGCTTCCTCGGCGACTCGCTCGAATTACAGCGGAGAGACGTGCCGCTTGAGGGCCGCACAATCCCGTTTTTCGGTGTCGGTGCGTCCGCGGTCGCGATCTTCGATTTCGACGATCCATATCTCGAAGAACCGCGCTTTCCGGGCGTCCATCACATGGCGCTCGGCGCCACCGATCCCGCCGGCACGGCCGATAAGCACGGCCTTACCGTGACGGAAGAAGGGATCGGTCCGGACGGGAAACGTTTCGTGACCATAGAGCCGAAGGAGACCGTCGGTATCCGCACGCGGTTCATCGAACCGCTGGATATTCCATCTGCGGACGGGCCGGCGCATAAGATCGATCATCTGGGCATCGCCACCGACGACAATGACGCAACCGTCCGGGTCTTCACCGACAATCTCGGCTGCCCCATCGACAGTACGCAGACCGATGTGGAAATCCGCAACGTCACCGAAAGCTTCATTTCAGATAAATACGGTGCCATCTATCACTCGCGGCCGCCGGAAATCCTCGGTGGCCTGCGCGACGTTTTCATCACCATCGGCGATTGCGAGTTGGAAATGCTGATGGATTACGATCCCACCATGACGCCGAAGGACCAACTCGGCGAGGAAAAAGGCAACACGAAGGGTGACCAGAGCGCCATCGCCAAATTCGTCGCCCGGCGGGGACCGGGTCTGGCACATGTTTCCTTTGCGACGCGTGATATCGACGCGCTGCTGCCCAAACTGGCGGATGACGGTTGGCGCATGATCGATCTGGAGGGCCGGCCCGGCGGCCGCGGCTCGCTGATCGGTTTCGTCCACCCGTCGAATTTCGGCGGTGGCCTGCTTATTCACTTTACCGAACCGCAAGTGGATGGCGGGTTCGCGGCGAAGTCCTTTGGCTGAGGTCGTCACACAGGAACGACGGGGCAGCGCCCTCGTCCTCACCATCAATCGGCCGCAAGCCGGCAACTCCATGAGCGCGGAGGTAAGCCAGGCTTTTC
>JAPPPC010000388.1 GCA_028817685.1 Rhodospirillaceae bacterium | reverse complement strand
TCAGATAGTTGGCGAAGACGGCTTCGTTCACATTGCCGAGCTTGTCCCACATGGTGCGGCCGGCGGGGCCGCTGATCTCTTCCATGATCGACTTGACCTGATCCTCCGGCAGGATGGCGGTCAGTAGCTTCTCGGTGCTGTCGGCGGAGCCGTGCAGTGAGCCGGTGGAGGAGAGGCTGTCGGCGAACTCAACGAAGATTTTTTCAACCGTATTGGCCTCGATGGTTCCCAGCGTCACCATGGCCTGGCTGAGATCGCGGACTTCCTCAGTATCGAACCGTTCCAGAATAGGCCCGGCGCGTTCTTCGCCCAGCGCCAGCATCATCACGGCCGCCTTCTCCGGGCCGCTCAACGCTCTGTTACGGTTGCGCGCCATCTCGTTCTGTCGGCCTGAAGCCGTTTCCCTGCAAGTCGCAGCAATAGCCCAGAGAAATCTCTCGAAATCTCAGGGTGCTGCTGTTTTGTTCTTGGCCGGTGCTTGCGCACCAATTCGCCCTATTTAAGGCAACGGCCAGTCGATAGACAATGGGAATTGATGAATTCTTTGAGAGGTTTATAGCAATTCACGAATCATCTTTGGCGAGTCTCGCTTTAAGTGCGGAAATCGACCAGGCGGCAATTATGTATCTGGAAAGTTCTAAAAAACGTCGTGCCGTAAAGAATTCGACAAGTTTCCTCCGGCGCGGCGTTCCGGTAACGTGCGCCCGCTCTTTGCCCAAGCAACCTGTCTTGCTAGGCTGAATTTTCACTACATTCGTCAAGGAGCAGTGGATATGCCGATCGTACGCGTTGACGTTCCGGAATGGGTAAGCCGGGAGCAGAAGCTCGAAATCCGCCGGGAAATGCATGGCTGCATCGAACGCACCTGGTTCAAGGAGCATATTTGGGTCGCCGTGCGGGATTACACATCGGAACCGGAAGAGCGGATGGTCATTATGACCGTTGAGGTCCGCGAAGGCCGCGGTCACGACAAGGAACGCGCCGAAGCATTGTTCCTGGAAGCGCAGGAAGCCTTGCAGCGGATCGTGGGCACGCAACCGAGTGAGTTGATCGTGCTGTGCCGTAAATTCGGGCAGGAGGACTGCATTTCCGCTGGTGACGAACTGCCGCCGCTGGATACGGCGACTCCGCCGGTCGAGTCGCTGCGCCGCCGGGAAGAAGCCGCCTAAACGCTGTGGGTTTACGAAGACCCCGCCGAGGATGCCAGCGGCGTTTAGGTCTTCGAGTAACGAAACTCAGACACCGAGAGAAATGCCCACCATTCCGAAAACGATGTGCGGTGTTGTCCTGACCGGCCACGGTGGTTTGGAGAGGTTGGTGTGGCGCGAAGATTTGCCGGTGCCGATTCCCGGTGATGGGGAGGTGCTGATCCGGGTACGGGCGTCCTCGGTTAACAATACCGACATCAACACCCGGACAGCCTGGTACTCGAAGACGGTGCGCGATGGAACCGGTGCTGGTGCGTTATCGGGAAACATAGCTGCTGATGACGCCGACGGCGGCTGGTCGGGCGACGCTATCACCTTTCCTCGGATTCAGGGCGCGGACTGCTGCGGCGATATCGTTGCTGTAGGACCGGGCGTTCCGGAGGCGCGGATCGGTGAGCGGGTTCTCGTGCGAGCCCTGCAGGCTACCGGCGCCTCCGGTGACGCGTTCGCTACATGGACCTTCGGGTCCGAATGTGACGGTGGGTTTGCGCAATTTACAAAGACCTATGCCGTGGACGCGCTCGCCGTGCGGTCCGATTGGTCCGATGTCGAGCTTGCCTCGATTCCGTGCGCTTACGCGACAGCGGAAGGCATGCTGCAGCGCGCCAATGTGCAAGCTGAACGCGTACTGGTCACCGGCGCATCAGGTGGTGTCGGCAGCGCTGCGATACAGTTGTCGAAGCGGCGTGGGGCGCAGGGGACTGCTCTAACGTCGCCGGGAAAAGTGGCGCAAATTCGGGCCCTTGGTGCCGACGAAACAATATTGCGGGATGCTGCCTTGCCGGAAGATACATTCGACGTCGTCGTTGATCTGGTTGCCGGTCCGCGGTGGCCTGATTTGATCGGTGCGCTGCGGCGTGGCGGCCGTTACGTGACCGCGGGTGCGATTGCGGGCCCGATCGTCGAGCTCGATGTTCGCACCCTCTATCTGCGTGACCTCAGCTTCTTCGGGACGACATTCCAGCCGGACAATATCCTGCCCGACGTGATCGGTTACATCGAACGCGGTGAGCTAAGTCCTAAGATCGCGCAAGTTTTCGATCTGAGAGATTTGCATGCCGCGCAGCAGGCGTTTCTCGACAAAAATCATATCGGCAAGATCGCGATCCGAATTCCTTGACCGGATTGGGACTAAAGATCGATGTCGAGCCAGAGTGGTTGATGGTCTGACCCTTGCGCGTCTTCGTCGACGTGGACCGATCTTACCGCTTCGGCAAGGTCCGGGCTGACGAACGCGTAGTCGATACGCCGGTTACCGGTCGGCTCGTACTTGGTGTGGCCGCCATCCGGCGCGCCACCTTGCAGAATCCAGGCATCGAGGTAGCCGTCATATTCCGTAATCCGCCCGTATTTCGGATCATCAGGCCCAACCATCGCGGTATACGCCGCTTCGTCCGGTGACATGTTGAAATCGCCAAGCAGGATGGATTGGGGTGGCCAGGGCGGTGAGGCCTCTCCTTCCGGCCAGTTCGCATGGCGGCCTGACAGAACGCCCCCATCTCGGCCTGCTTCCCTTTGGAACGTCCGCAAGGCGGCCACTTGCGCAAGCCGTTCCGGTTCGGCAGCGTGGGCGAAGTGGATCGAAGCAACCCGCACAGGTCCGCCAGGGCAATCGATGACCCCGTCCAGCATGGTGCGCTGCAGACTCAACTGCGTGTGAAACCGCATTTTCGGCAACAGCCGGTTTTTAGATGCCAGGATCGGGTGCCGCGACAGCAGCAAATTGCCGAACTGGCGTCGACGATTTACCAGCGTGCCGTCGCTGTTTTTGATGCTGGCATCGAGATCGACACCCGGACCATAGACCCACTGATGCGCCGGAAGGCGTTCGGTGATTGCTGCTACCTGGTCGACCATCTCCGACCGCGCCCAAAATCGGTCGACTTCTTGCATCGCGATAACATCGGCTTCCGCGACTTCGCTGACGATCCGGTCGATGTCGACGCGGCCATCCTTGCCGGTGCCGTATTGGATGTTATAGGCAACTAATCGCATGTCGATTTAACCTATACCGTGGCCGCCCCCATAGCCGTTTGCGGTCGCAGGGCTCCAGCCAGCCAGCTTGTCCGAGTTCGGCTTATAGATCTCGATCTGCATCGGCCAGCATGGTGCGTCGTCGCTGGAATGGCCGCTGCCGCAATCGCCGCCCGGGCAGGTCGACAGACCGGCGAGTAGATCGAACTCGGCAAACAGTTCGATGAAGTCGCCGGGCCGCGCCGGGCTCGCTTTCATGAAATACTCATTGGTATCCCGTGTGTAGCCCGTGCACATGAAAACGTTGACCACGTCATGGACATGCGCTTCCGCTTCGTCGAGCGATAGGTTCCGCGTTGCCGCGAGCGCCCGGGTCAGGTTGGAGTGGCAGCAGTAGTGATAGTCCGTTCCGGATAGCATGTGCTGCGTATAGGGATCGCAGCGCGTACCGATGACGTCGTGAACGCCGGCGCCGTATTCGTCGATCCCATACCAGTCGAGCGTGTTGTGCGTGACGGTCGCCATGGCGCGAAAACCTGGGAAGCTGCTCCACAGCCGGTCACCGGTGCTGATATGGGTTGCGTGCAGGGCGCGCGTCTTGCCGCTGTAGAACCGCTCGGTCAGGTCGGCGGTGTTCCAGAGGTTTAGGTCGCCGACCTGCGGTCCCTCGTTATTGCAGATGCGGAAAAGGTGTCCCGCAGGCACTTCAAAGACACGGGCGTCACGCGGCGGAATGACGATGGTTTCGGCCAAGGTCATGTCGCTGCGGATATTCTCGTAGAAGGCCTGGTCATAGGGCGGTAGTCGGTCCAGCGTGTACACTGTGACGGGTTCGATGGCCCGGCGTGCCGCCGCGTCGGCCGGCTCCGGGTTCTGTGCTGCTATCGCCATAGTCCTCCCTTTCGCTCGAAGTCTTTGCATTTGTCGTCCAGAGTTTACCCCAATCCCGGGGTTTGGGTTGTTGCTTTCAGTTACCAATTCAAACGGCACGGGATTCGTCAATTGGATCGCATAGTTTAAGCTATCGTCCACCCTGTCTTGCGGCAGGCTGATTTGCGCAGAGGGATTTAGTAATGAGCGAAGCCATTCTCGGTGGCATCAAGGTTGTTGAACTTGCGACATTCATTGCAGGACCGGCGACGAGCGTTATCCTGGCGGACTTTGGCGCCGACGTGATCAAGATTGAACCGCCGCTGCGGCCGGATCCCTTCAGGGGCGTTCACACGCGCGGCAGCGACTCGCCTAAATCCGAATATCCCTACGGCTACATCGTCGACAATCGGAACAAGAAGGGTATCGCGCTCGATATCAAGACGGCAGAGGGACGCGAGGCGTTCGAGCGGCTGATCGACCAGGCAGATGTCTTTGTCACCAATATGCCCATACCAACGCGGGGACGTCTCGATATTGGCTATGAGCAGATTCGTGCGCTCAACCCTCGGATCGTTTACGCATCGATCACGGCCTATGGCGAAACAGGGCCGGAAGCGGACCGGCCGGGATTTGATACGACGGCATTGTGGGCGCGGACGGGCTTGATGGATTTGGTCAAGCCGTCGCCGGACTCGCCGCCGGCGCGTTCGCTGCCGGGCATGGGCGATCACCCGACAGCAATGTCGCTATACGCGGCGGTGATGACGGGCCTCTTCCGGCGCGAACGAACAGGGGAGGGGTGCCATGTCTCCACGTCGCTCATGGCGAACGGCGTGTGGTGGAATGGGGTGCTGACCCAGGCGATGCTCTGCGGCGGCCAGGTGACGTGCCGGCCCCCGCGTGAGGCGGCGGGCAATCCGGTGCACAACCTCTACAAGACCCGCGATGGACGCTGGATCCACATCGTCTTCAACACCAATCTGCATCGCTGGCCTGAATTGGCGGCACTCCTCGGGCGCCCGGAAATCGGCGACGACCCACGGTTCGATAGCCAGGAGGCGCGCATCGCCAACAGCCACTCGCTGATCCCCATTCTGGAAAGCGCGTTCGCTGAGCGGGACTATGACGAGTGGGTGCGCTTGCTTGAAGAGAACCGGTTCATTTTCGGCGATGTCCGAAAAGTCGATCAGATTCGTACCGACCGGCAGATGATCGAAGGCCGCGCGTTGCGGCCGATCGACGATCCGTCCGCCGGCGCGGAATATGTGGTGGATGCGCCGATCTGGGTTGAAGGCGCGACGAAGGCCGAACCGACCATGCCGCCCGAGCTGGGTGAGCACACCGAGGAAGTGTTGCGGAGTATCGGATACGATGACGCGGCGCTCAGCAAAATGCGCGATGCGGGCGCCATCCCGTAGGTTCCCACCATGAATGAGAATTATGGCCTGATCCGAGCCCAGGCGGATTTGCATCAGCAGTATTTCATCGGCCTGCAACTCATGGTCTCGACCCGCGAAGGACCGGAGGCGGTCCGCGATTGGATGTTTCACCTGTTCCGCCGCCAACACGAAGAAAAGTTCCTGTCGAGTTTCAAGAAGCTGGGGCTCGAGGGGCTGCCGGACGCGGTAGCCTCGGCGCAATACCATGTGCTGTCGAATACGCTGGGCGGTGTGGGCGTCGAATTTATGGCGGAGTCGGACACCAAGGCGTGGGTACGGTTTCCCTACAAGCGCTGGTGGATGGACGGCGATGCGCTTTGCGGCTTTCCGGTCGAGGCGGGCGACGGCTTCATGCGCGGCTGGCACGCCAACAACGGTG
>JAPPPC010000199.1 GCA_028817685.1 Rhodospirillaceae bacterium | reverse complement strand
GTCGACGGTGGCAGTACCGACGGCACCGTAGACATCGCGGCAGAACGCGGTGTGACCGTGATCCACAGCGGTCCGGGACGTGGCATTCAACTGCACGCCGGGGCCCAGCGGGCGAGCGGCGACGCTTTTCTTTTTCTACATGCGGATAGCCAATATCCGTCTGGTGGGCTTGAACGGATCGAACACTCGTTGGAGGCATATCCGGAAGCGGCTGGCGGCAATCATCGGCTGTTATTCGATGGCACGGATCGTTTCAGCCTCTGGCTGAACGTCTTCTACGCCTGGATCAGGTCGCACGGCGTCTATTATGGGGATTCGGGAATCTTCGTGCGTCGCGACGCGTACCATGCTTTGGGGGGCATTCGCCCCATCGCCCTGATGGAGGATTTCGAGTTCGTTCGCCGCTTGGAACGGTTTGGCGAGACGATCTGTATCGACGACCCGCCGCTGATCACCTCGTCCCGCCGGTTTCACGGCCGGCATCCCATCGCTATCGTTTGGGGCTGGTTGAAAATTCACGCGCTTTATTATCTCGGCGTATCGCCGCGATGGTTGGCGCGGCTTTACGATTCCGAACGGCGGGCGGACCAGTCGCCGACGACCTCACACATGGCGCCAGTCAAACAGGCTAGCTCTCGCTCTTCGATGATAAAAGGCGGCATGACATAGACGATGTCGCCGAAGGGGCGAATCCAAACACCCTTTTCGACGAACGCGGCCTTGAACGCATCATGGTCGGAAAAGTCTTGCAGTTGGACGGTGCCGATCGCGCCTTTGACGCGCACATCAACGACTCCCGCCATATCGCGGCAAGGCTCCAGCGCTTCGCGCAGATGCTTTTCGATAGAAGAAACCTGATCCAGCCGCGGTTCCCGTTCGAACAGGTCCAGCGAGGCGTGCGCCGCAGCGCATGCAAGAGGGTTGGCCATGTAAGTGGGGCCATGCATCAGGGCCGCTTCCGGGTCGTCAGAGAGGAAGGCGTCGAATATGGCGTTTGTCGCGACGGTTGCGGCGAGCGCCATGGTGCCGCCGGTAAGCGCCTTTGACAGTGTAACGATGTCGGGTGCGATCCCGGCCTGCTCGCTCGCGAACAGCGATCCGGTACGACCGAATCCGGTCATGATTTCATCGACGATGACGAGCAGGTCATGACGCTTGGCGGTCTGATGAAGGCGCGCCAGTGTTTCCGGTGAATGCATCTTCATGCCGCCGGCCCCTTGGACAAGCGGTTCGATGATGACCGCGGCGCACCCTGCGGCGTGTTCGCTCAGGAACGTCTCGAACCGCACGAACTCATCGTCCGTGCGGGGTAGGGGCACGATATGCTGTTCCGGCAGGAGACCGCTGAACAGCGCGTGCATGCCCTCTTCAGGGTCGCAGACCGACATGGCCCCGATCGTGTCGCCGTGATAGGCGTATTCGAAGCCGATAAATTTTCGGCGCTGCGTCTCGCCGTTGTTGATCCAGAATTGCAGGGCCATCTTCATGGCGATTTCGACAGAGACGGAGCCTGATTCCGAGAAGAACACCCGGCTCAGATCGCCGGGCAACAGCGCGCTCAACCGCTGCGCCAGAGTGAGGGCCGGCTCGTGTGCAAGGCCGCCGAACATGACGTGCGGCATGCGCCCCAACTGCTCGGTGACGGCCTCCCGGATATGCGGGTGATTGTACCCGTGGCAGGCGGTCCACCAGGAAGACACGCCGTCGACGAGCCGCCGGCCGTCGGAGAGCGTGATGAAGACGCCGTCCGTCGCCGCCACGGGCACCGGCGGCGGTGTGGTTTGCATCTGCGTGTAGGGCAGCCAGACGTGTTTGAACCCGTCGGCGAACCAATCCGGTTGGTCCGTCACGGCCGTGCTAGAGCGGCATGGACTCGATGCCGAGGCGATCGAACAGCGAGTCGTCCCTGTCGCGTTCCGGATTGTCCGTTGTCAGCAGCTTCGGGCCAACGAAGATCGAATTTGCGCCGGCCAGAAAACACAAGGCCTGGATCTCGTCGCTCATGGTTTCGCGGCCGGCGGACAGCCGGACCATTGATTCCGGCATCATGATCCGCGCCACGGCGATGGTGCGCACGAATTCCAGCGGGTCAAGCGCAGCCTGATCGTCGACAGGCGTTCCCTCGACCTTGACCAGCATATTGATCGGCACGCTTTCGGGATGCTTCGGCATGTTGGCGAGGGTGCTCAACATGCCGACCCGGTCGTCACGTGCCTCTCCCATGCCGACGATGCCGCCGCTGCAGACATGGATGCCCGCGTCGCGCACACGGCCCAGCGTATCCAGCCGGTCCTGATAGGTCCGCGTGGTGATGATCTCGCCGTAATACTCTTCCGAGGTATCGATATTGTGGTTGTAGTAGTCGAGCCCGGCGTCGCGCAGGCGGGCGGTCTGGTCGTCCGTCAGCATGCCAAGGGTCACGCAGGTCTCCATGCCGAGCGCGCGAACGCCTTCGATCATCTCACAAACCGTGTCGATATCCCGATCCTTCGGGCTGCGCCACGCCGCGCCCATGCAGTATCGCGTCGCGCCGCCATCCTTGGCGCGGCGCGCCTCGGCCAGGACGGCCTGGACGGCCATCAGCTTTTCCGCCTTGACGCCCGTGTCGTAGGCAGCGCTCTGCGGGCAATAGGCGCAATCTTCCGAGCACCCGCCCGTCTTGATGCTCAACAGGGTCGACATCTGCACTTGATTGGGGTCGAAGCGGCGGCGATGGACCGTCTGTGCCTGGAAAATCAGGTCATTGAACGGCAGGGCGAACAAGGCCGCGATTTCGTCGCGGCTCCAGTCGTGACGGACCGTATCGTCTTGCCCGGTTTCTCCGTGAATGGCGGCGTGGTTTTCGACAGTTTCAGTGTGGGTTGCGGACTCTAAGGTCATCGATGCTAGGTTCCTCGTCGATACGCGAATGCGTCTCATCAATTTACGCGAAGCATAGGCGCTTACGAGGGTCGGTCAAGCAGCCGCCGGCCGTCGGGGCAGGGGATTATTGATGTCGCAATCATTGGAGGATTTCGCCCGCGGGAAGCTGGCCGCCCTGGAACAGCGCCAGTTACGCCGGTCATTATTCGAGACCGACAGGCTCGAAGACGCTGTCGCCATTCGGGACGGCAAGCGGCTGCTTTCCTTCGCCTGCAACGATTATCTGAACCTGTCGCAGCATCCGGATATCAAGCGAGCGGCGATCGAGGCGACGGCGCGCTACGGCGTGGGATCCGGCGCGTCGCGCCTGGTCACGGGCAATCACCCGCTGTTCCGCGAATTGGAAACGCGATTGGCGCGTCTCAAGGGAACCGACGATGCCTGTGTGTTCGGTTCCGGCTATCTGGCAAATCTCGGCATCATTCCGACCTTGATCGGTCCGGACGATTTGTTGATCGCGGACGAATTGAGTCACGCTTGTATCTTGGCAGGCGGGACGCTGACGCGCGGGAACGTCCGAATCTTCCGGCATAACGACGTGGACCATGTCGCCGAGTTGCTTGCCACGCATCGCGCCGATCACCCTCGCGCCTTGGTCGCCACCGACGGGGTGTTCAGCATGGATGGCGACCTGGCGCCGATCGCCGAGCTAAGCGTGCTGTGCGAAACGCATGATGCCTGGTTCATGACCGACGATGCGCACGGTATCGGTGTGGTTGGGGCGGGACGGGGCAGCAGCTTTGTCGATGGTGCGAAAATACCGGTTCCGCTGCAGATGGGCACCTTATCGAAAGCCATTGGCGCCTATGGGGGATATCTGTGCGCGGCGCAGCCGGTGATCGATTTCATGCGCACCCGATCGCGCACCTTCATCTATTCCACCGGGTTGCCGCCCGCGGCGGTGGCGGCCAGCATCGCCGCTTTGGATTTAATTGAGGAACAGCCGGAATACGCCGCATCGCCCTTGGCCAAAGCGCGGCTGTTCTGTGAGTTGCTCGAACTTCCGCGCGCTGAAAGCTGCATCGTGCCGGTGATTCTGGGCGATCCCGCGCGGACCTTGTCGGCATCGCAGATGCTCGAAGAGGAGGGTTATTTGGTCACGGCGATCCGACCGCCGACCGTGCCGGAAGGAACGGCGCGATTGCGTTTTACTTTCACCGCCGCGCACGCTGACGAGGACATTCGGCGTCTTGCAGCGATCGTCAAGGCGAGGGTGATGACTTCATGAATGCCTGCTTTATCACCGCGACCGGTACCGAAATCGGTAAGACCTACGTTACGGCGATGCTGTGCCGAGAACTGCGCCGCAACGGCAAGAACGTCCGCGCCCTTAAGCCCGTGCTCAGCGGATATGAACCGGAACTTGCCGGAGAATGCGATAGCGGACTGATCTTGGACGCCTTGGGACAGGACGTTTCGGATGCATCGATTGCGGAAATCACACCCTGGCGGTTCGCAGCCCCCCTGTCTCCGGACATGGCGGCCGCCAGGGAAGGTCGGGCCATCGAATTCTCATCGCTGGTGGAATTCTGCCAATCCGGCGACGAGGACTTCCTGCTCGTCGAAGGCGTCGGCGGGGCCATGGTACCACTCACCGAGCGCGAGACCGTGCTCGATTGGGTTGCCGCTTTGGGATATCCCGCGTTGGTGGTCGCTGGAAGTTATTTGGGAACGATAAGCCATACGCTGACCACGGTGCGTGCAATGCGGGGATGCGGTGTCACCGTCGCTGCAGTGGTCGTCAGCGAGTCCGAGGTATCGCCTGTACCCATTGCGGAAACTGTCGAGGCGATATCGCGCTTTCTCGATGATGTCGCTGTGGTCGCCGTGCCGCGCGGTGGGAAGGCGGATTTGCTTCCCTATATCCACTCTTGAACGCGATCCCGAAAAGTTGAACTGCCGAGGCTGTGTCTTTACTCGCCTGAGATCAGGGAGTAGCTACACTACGTCTTGGAACGAAACGAAAATCTTGGAGAGATGCGCAGATGTCTGATGCGGCACAAGGTGGCAACAGCGGCCCGGGCTATGCGAAGAATCCCGACTATCAGATCGATCTGGAGCCTGCCGGCAAGACCGTTCGGATCGAGGTCGGCGGCGAGGTCATCGTCGACAGCGCGAATGCATTGCTGATGCGGGAACAGAACCATCAGCCGGTCTACTACTTCCCGCAGTCAGAGGTCAGGATGGAGCATTTCCAACGCACCGCTCACGCGACCCATTGTCCGTTCAAAGGGGACGCTTCCTATTGGACCCTGAATGTCGCAGGCAAAGCGCTGGAAAACGTCATGTGGAGTTATGAAACGCCCTGTGACGAAGTCGCGCCGATCAAAGCATATGTGGCATTCTACCGCGAGCGGCTGGACGACTGGTATGAGGATGGGGAACTCATCCTGGGCACCGCGCACCGCTAACAGCGTAAAACTTAGTTCTGGGTCGCGTCGTTGAGCGCCCAGTCATACGCATCATCCAGTTCGACGACTTCGTCGAGGCGCGACGCCAATTCCGGATTCGCATAGCGCTTCAAATGTGCGATCACCCCGGCGACATCACCGCCAAAATCAACGGTAAACCAGGCATAAATGCTTGAGACCGTCGCCCGTTCGTCCTGGGCGTTGACGCCGCGCTTGTCGTTGATAAAGGCGCGGGCTGCCTCTTCGAGCATCCGCCCGGCCGTGGACCCGGTATAGGCGCTGCGCAGCAAGTTGGGACACCCGATAGCGGCACAGTTCACGGCGTAGTGGATGCGTGGATCGTTCCAGATGGGCCGCAAAATGCGATGCTCGATATCGTTCAGGCTGATCGGCTCGTCATCGATTTCGATCAGCTTTTTGTCCCATGGCCCGTCGCTGAACAAGCCGGGCGAAATGTCGATATCGCGGATCGTTTTCACGGGATAATGCGCGAGGACGACCTGCACGGTGAGCGCGTTATAGAGATTGACCCAATAGGCGAGC
>JAPPPC010000428.1 GCA_028817685.1 Rhodospirillaceae bacterium | reverse complement strand
GCCATCAATCGCGAAGGGGTATGGCATGAACAAGTGGCAGGTCGGCGACGTCAAGATCACGCAAGTTATCGAGTTGGAGGCAACGGGTGGCAGCCGGTTCATCCTGCCCGACGCGACACGCGAGGTCATACAGGAGATCCCCTGGCTGATGCCGCACTTCGCGACTCCCGACGGCCGTCTCATCATGAGCATCCACGCGCTGATCATCGAGACCAAGGATCGGCGCATCATGGTCGATACCTGCCTCGGCAACGACAAGGAGCGGGCAATTCCGGGCTGGAACATGCGGACGGGTCCGTTCCTCAACGATATCGCGGAAGCCGGCTATCCGCGGGAGTCGATCGATACCGTGCTTTGCACCCATCTACATGTCGATCATGTCGGCTGGAACACCATGTGGGTCGACGGAAAATGGGTGCCGACCTTTGACAATGCGCGTTATCTGATCGGCGAAACCGAATGGAACCATTGGAGCGCGGAGGACGCGACCCAGGCCCGTGGCGAGGACATTGTGGGGGACTCGGTGCGGCCGGTCTTCGACGCCGGGCTGGTCGATCTGGTTCAGACCGATCATAAGATCTGCGATGAAGTGTGGCTCGAATCGACACCCGGCCACACGCCGGGCCATGTCAGCGTCCGAATTTCGTCGCAGGGCGAGGATGCGCTGATCACCGGCGACTGCATGCATCATCCCTGCCAGATGGCGCTACCGGACATGAGCAGCAACGCGGATTCAGATTCGGACAAGGCGCGCGAGACACGCCATGCCCTACTCAACAGATATGCGGACGGTCCGGTCCTCATTATCGGAACACATTTTGCTTCACCGACCGCCGGTCACGTCGTCCGCGACGGCGACGCCTTCCGGTTGGCTGTCTGAACGTCAGTTCGACGTTGCCGCCAGCGCCTCTTTCTGGCCTTCGGAGAAGCGGGCGTTCGCCAGGTTGGCGCTGTGCAGCTGCACATTCTGCAAATCCGCGTTGCGGAGGTCCGCGCCGCGCAGGTTGGCGTAAGAGAGATCGGTCCCGTGCAGGGTGGCGCCCGTTAATTTAGCGCCGCTGAGATCCGCCCGCCGGCAGTCGGCATCGGAGAGAATGGCGCCGCGCAGATCGGCCTTGTTGAGCTTCGCATGACGCATATCGCTACCGCCCAGATTGGCATCGCGCAAATAGGCTTCATCAAGCGCAGCGCCTCGCAGATCGGCGAACTCGAGGACCGCCCCACGCAAGCTGGCCCGGCTGAGCGTCGCTTCGCACAAGACCGCATCGATCATGCTGGCGTCGCGCAGATCGGCGTCGCCCAAATCGGCTTGGACGAGATCCGTCAGATTGTTGAGGACCACGCCGCGCATGTCGCAGTAGCGCAGGTCAGCATTGCGCAACGATGCTTCGCTAAAATTGGCCTCGCGCAGATCGGCACCGCGGAGACTGGCATGGTTGAGCCGCGCGGCCCGAAGGTTGGCGTCTCGCAGGTTCGCACTGCGCAGGTCGGCACGGCTGAGGTCGGTGTTCCGCAGGTCAAGCACTGCATCGTGGCTTTCATGCTGTGTGTCCCGATGCAGTAAGACCGACAGGATAGCCTGGATATCCGGCGCAAGCTTTGTGGTCTGCGAATTCGCCGCTGCGTGCGTCCGCGTTATGGGAACGCGAGCATGCCGCCGCAAATGGCTCGCAAAGGTTTCCATGACCGACCAGTAATCTTGCGGTGATTGCCGCGCGATTTCCTTTAGGGATTCTACGGCGGCCACGCGCGTATCGACTTCACCTCGGTTGGCGAGCTGGGCAATCGCCACTTGAAGCGGCGAATCGTTCTTGAAACGGGTGACAACCTTATCCTGCCTGCCGGTTCGGCCTTTGCGCCGGCGCACTCTTCGCAGGTGCAGAACCGCCTGACAGATCGCCAATACGGCAATAACACCGCCCGCTGCGACAGCGGCAGTGGTCTCGAACGTCCAAAATCCTTGGTCGAACGAAAGGGGATTGGCCATAAGTGACTGATAATCCTAAAAGCCGACCATGTAAATGCGGCGAATTTACCGGAGCGTGAGGCAAATCAACGGCCACGATGCGCCGCGCAGGGTACCGCGCGACCGGACAACAATTCAACAATCTACGGGCTCAGAGCGTTGCTTGAATTTTAAGTAAAAACAATTATTTAGAAGTTTTCCGTCTCAAATTTTAGCCATGACCCGTATGGGTGACGCGAACGGTCACCGATTCAGATTTTATGCACACCCATAAGCAGATGACTTATGGGTGAGAGGAAAAATGCCGAATTTATCGACACACGAGGCGGATTTACGGGCGATCGCCAGTGCTTTCAAGGAGCAGAAGGAGGCCGGCGCTGTTGACCATACGGCGTTTATTGCGGCCATTGCGGCATACCGCATGCGCCATCCGGATATCGACCACAACGAGGCGGCACTGGTGGTGTTCCAGCTGGTGGATGATTTGATCCACGGGCAGATGGTTCTCCATTAAACGCAATCGCTGTCGACCACTCGCACGGTTCGGTTCGGTAGCCTGATTATTTCTGCCGTTGTAGGGTCATCGTCGCCAATTCTTGGGAGGAAAGGGCAGGCGATGACCAAAGGCGGTTTATCTCTCGATCATGTCGGTTTCATGGTGCGCGACCTCGATGCGGGCGCGGCGCGATGGCGCGATCTCGGTTTTCAGCTCGCCGCACGCAGCCCGCAGATGGGGGCGACACCCGATGGCGCAGTGATGGCTCCCTGGGCGACCGCGAACCATTGCGCGATGTTCGAGCGCGGCTATCTGGAATTGATCGGGATTACCGATCCGACCAAGCACAATCCCTGGACGGCGTTTCTCGACCGGTTCGAAGGCATTCACATCACCGCCTTTCGCTGTCCGGAAGCCGAGACGGCGTACGCCGCCCTGGCGCAGCGTATCGACGGGTTCGATCCGCCGCTGCAGCGCCGGCGCGACGCGCCCTATGGCGACGGTGTACGCGAGTTTCGCTTCCGCAACATCTTCTCTCAGGACGCTCTGTTTCCGGAAGGCCGGTTTATCGTCATCGAACATCAGACGCCGGAGGTCATCTGGCAGCCCGCTCTAATGACCCATCCGAACGGCGCCGTGTCGTTCGAAGAGGTCGTGTTCTGTGCCGAACCCGGCTCGCCCACGCAAGGGCGGCTGGAGGCCATCATCGGAGCCGAAGCCGACGGTGGCCACGTCGCCTTGCCAGACGGTGGCGTCGCAACAATCTTGAGCCCGGCCGACTATGCGGCGCGGTTCGATGGTGCGTCCGCCCCCGATCTGCCCTGCGCCGCCGCTGTCGTCATAGGCGTCGACGACATGGCGAAGCCGGCCGCTTGCCTGGAAAAATCCGGGATCACGTCAAAACGGTCATCCGATGGCACGCTGTTCGTGTCGGCGGATGACGCGAATGGTGGCATCGTGGCGTTCAGGCCGGTTTAGACTCAGTGTTGCGATAGAAAATTCATCAGCACATCGTTGAACGCTTGCGGCTGCTCGACATTCGCCAAATGCGAAGCGTTCGGCAGGATCGCGAGTTCCGAGCCTTCGATTTCCGCATGAATGATGCGCGACATGTCCGGGGTCGTCGCGGGATCCTCGGCACCGACGATGATCAAGGTCGGTGTGGTGATTTCTTTTAGAATACCGGTTTGATCCATGGCCTTGATGGCCTGGCAATTGGCGATGAAGCCTTCAACCTTCGTGCCGCGGATCATCGCCGCGATACGCGCGATTTCGTCCGGGTTGCCCTCATGCATCGCCGGGGTGAACCAGCGCTCCAACGTCCCTTCGACAACCGCCTCGACACCGCCCGATTGCGCGGCTTCGATGCGGCCATCCCAAATCTCCGGATGCGGCATCTTGCTGGTCGTGTCGCAGAGCGTGACGCTGTGCAGCAACTCGGGATGCCGGACCGCCAGCAGCTGACCGATCATGCCGCCCATCGACAGGCCGACGAAGTGCGTCTTCTCGATGCCGAGCGCCTGATGAAGCGCGTAGACATCTTCGGTCAGCAGCTCGAAACTGTAGGGACCGGGGGTGACTTCGGTGCCGCCATGACCGCGCGTGTCGTATCGCAGCACACGATACTTCTCGGTTAAGACCGACATTTGCGCGTCCCACATCGCATAATTCGACAGAAGGCTGTTGCTCAACGTGACCATGGTCGCGTCGGCGGGGCCTTCGAGGCTGTAATTGACGTTGATTCCGTTCGCCTGAATCGTCGGCATGGCGTTCCTCTCCCTGCTCAGAATTTCCGGTGACAGTAGCATCTGGCGGTATCGCTTGAATATGGGCGGCTGGAACACCAGATATAGCGGGCTGGGCGCCTATCTAGGGTCCGGACCATACGGCCACTCGCTCAAGTCAAGGAGGAGATGACCGCGCCATGCCACGCGTGTCCGTTTTCAATAGCCCGTTTTTGCTGGGTTTCGAGCAGTTCGAACAGACGCTCGACCGCATCTCGAAAATGTCGGCGGAAGGCTACCCGCCCTACAATATTGAGCAGGTGGGGACGAACAGTCTGCGCATAACGCTCGCAGTTGCCGGCTTCACGGAGGCCGACCTCTCCATCGAGCTCGAAGACAATCAGCTGCTCATCCGCGGCCGCCAAACCGACGATGCCGACCGGGTCTATCTGCATCGAGGGATTGCAGCGCGCCAATTTCAGCGCAGCTTCGTCCTGGCCGAAGGGATCGAGATCGTCGGCGCAGAACTGGACAACGGTCTGCTGCATGTCGATCTCGTCCGTCCGGAACCGGAACCCCGGGTCCAGAAAATAAAGATCAAGCGGCGCGCTTCGAAGGCCGGTCCGATGGACGTGACCGCCGCTCGGACGCCGTAGGAAGGATGGCAAGATGATGGATGGACACCGCGCCCGGCACCTCTCGACGGAAGATTTTGCGCATCTCGGCGCCGGAAACCTCGCCTATATCAAGACGGCGGAAAATCAGAATGAGCGGTTTTACGTGTTGGTGTCGGCGATCGGTCAGGAACTGGTCGCGGCGCCCAGCTATGAGGCTGTCCTGGCCGCCGCCTATGAGCGCGATTTGGTCGTCGCCAGCTTAAACTAACGGATACACTCAGTTTACGAGCGTGGCGGTCCGCTTGGTGATGAGCGCCAGCAGATTGTCGCAACTGTCGCAGCCCCGAAGCTTCTCGCAAACGGCCTTGTCACGCAGCAGGCGGGATACGCGCGACAGTGTCTTGAGGTGATCCGCGCCGGCTGATTCCGGTGCCAGCAGCAAGAAAATCAGATCGACCGGTTGTTCATCGATGGATTCGAAGTCAATCGGCGTTTCCAGGCGCGCGAACAGCCCGTACAGATGTTCAAGCCCATCCAATTTTCCGTGCGGGATGGCGACGCCGCCGCCGACGCCGGTCGTACCCAGGCGTTCGCGTTCCAGCAACGCATCGAAGATTTCCTGCTGCGGTTGTCCAGTATGTTTCGCCGCGCATTGCGACAGTTCGCGAAGCGCCTGTTTTTTCGACGACGCGGACAGCTTCGGAATAACACACTCGGCGTCGATCAGCTTTTCCAGTTCCATCGGTCGTATCCGATCAAGAATTTGCGTTCTCTGGGGCGGCATTGGTATCGATCCAACCAATGTTGGCTTCGCTGCGCAGATAGACGAGGTTGATGGCATCGTTTGCGCTGTTGTGAAACAGAAGTGCCGGCTGTCCCGACAAATCCATCCGCATAACCGCCTCGCTGACCGACAATCGTTCGATCTGCGTCGCCATCTCCGCCACGATAAGCGGCTGCTCTTCAGTGGCCTGCTGTTCTTCTTCGGCTTCCAGTTGCGGATCGAGGACGAACTGCTGCACTTCGATGCTCGACGGTTTCTCTTCGCGGCCCCGGTGATGGTCGCGCAGGCGC
>JAPPPC010000139.1 GCA_028817685.1 Rhodospirillaceae bacterium | reverse complement strand
CAAGGCACTAACCGATGGCCGCGGCGCGGATGTCATCTACGACCCCGTTGGCGCCGACGTGTTCGACGAATCTATGCGCTGCCTGAACTGGGGAGCGCGTCTTCTGATCCTCGGCTTCGTCGGGGGGCGGCCAGCGTTGGCTAAGACCAACCACCTGTTGATCAAGGGCGCCTCCGCAATCGGTGTGCGGGTGGGTGGCTTCAACGAGTTCGAACCGGAAACCGCGGCGGAGAATCTTCGCGTCCTGGCGAAATGGGCGGGAGAGGGCAAGGTCGTACCGCATGTTTCCCATACTTTCCCGTTGGAACGGGCGGCCGACGCGATGCAGGCGATCATCGACCGCCAGGTCATTGGGAAATGCGTCCTGACGAACTGAGTAATTTTAGGAAGCGGTCAGGACCACCATCAAAAGCACGGTCGCGAAGCGGGACCAATCCACCCACTGACGGGGACCGTCGTACCGTCCGGCGCTCCGCCAGACGGCAACGATAATGAGCAGATTGTAAGGAATCGGCAGCAGAAATGCTGGAATCAGCCAGTGCAAGCCCGCGTCGTTAACCAACAATGTCATAAAAAGCAGACTGGTCGCGGCGTTCAAAACCAGCCCGTAGATTACGGCAAACCGCCAGAATACGATGTCCAGCGGGATGTTGCCCCGCCAGAGCGCTTCGATCCGTTCCTTCATGAATTCCGGGTCCGATCGACTTTAGAGGGGCTCCAAATGGCGTAACTTGGCCTTTCGGTCAAGGGTAAGCGTGTCTGAAGGTCCCACGTTAACCTTCGCGCGCAACCGTTTATTGACTATTATCCGGCATGTTCAGCCTTGGCTTGGTTTTGCTTTGATGGCGGTACGTGCATGCGTTTGAGTGTCCTGATTTTGTTGATACTTGGTTGTTTCGTAATGTTGACGCCACACGGTAGTGCGGGTCAGGGCGCGGTACTCAGCCTATCAGCGGATGTCGACGAATTGGAACTTTACAAGTCGCCGACGGATGACTCCCCGGCCCATGTCTTGGGGGAGCGCCGCTCACCTATTTCCAACAACAGGTACTAGACGCCCTTGAACGTTAGCGCGCAACAAATGGCATCCCCGTTGGACCTCTGCTAGGCTCGCGCCAATCATTGTGTTCAGTGGGATGGAAGGGCAAAGGCGATGACGATAAGCAGCGACACGGAAACGGCCTTGATGGAGAAGGCGCGCGCCGTGCTTCCGGCCGGCGGGTTTGGCAATCTGGCTTTTGACGTGGTGATCCGGGAAGGCAAGGCCGGGCACGTCTGGGATGTCAGCGGCAACGAGTATGTCGACTACCTGCTGGGGTCCGGCCCGATGCTGATCGGTCACGGGCATCCCGACGTCTTGGCCGCGGTTCAGGCGCAGATTCCGAACGGCACAACGTTTTTTGCCAACAATGAGCACGGTATTTTGCTTGCTGAAGCGATCGTCGACGCGATGGCCTGTGCGGACAAGGTTCGGTTCATGAGCAGCGGCTCGGAGGCGACCTTCTACGCCATGCGCGTCGCCCGCGCGCATCATGGCCGCGACAAGATCCTCAAATTCGAGGGCGGTTTCCATGGGATGAGCGACTATGCGCTGATGAGTATGGCCCCGGCGCGTCCGGGGAACTTCCCGCAGGCGACGCCGGACACGCCGGGTATTCCGCAGCGTGTGCGCGACGAGGTCCTTATCGCGCCGTTCAACGACACCGAAACGGCGGTCAGCCTGATCCGCGAGCATAAGGACGAGTTGGCGGGAGTCATCGTGGAGCCGTTCCAACGGCTGATCAAGCCGGAACCGGGCTTCCTCGAAGCGCTGCGCGAGGTGACACAGGAAGTCGGTATCGCCTTGATTTTCGACGAAGTCGTCACCTGTTTCCGACTCGCCTACGGCGGCGCTCAGGAATATTACGGCGTCGTGCCCGACCTTTGCGCGATGGGCAAGATCATCGGCGGCGGTTTTCCGCTCTCCGCCATCGGCGGCCGCGATGAGTACATGGCGCACTTCGACAAGGCCAAGGTCGCGGAGAACGAGTTCCTGACTCAGATCGGCACGCTTAGCGGCAATCCTGTCGCGGCGGCGGCTGGCCTCGCAACTTTGAATGTGTTGAAGCAGCCCGGCGCCTACGAAAAGATTCACGGCAACGGACAGGCGTTGATCGATGGTATGACCGAACTGTTCGCGAAGACGGGAACGCCGGCCAAGATTTTCGGAGAGGCCCCGCTTTTCGATGTGTTCTTCACCGACGGCGAGGTGCGCGACTATCGCTCCATGGTCGCCGGCGATCGCGAGAAGACGCTGCGGTTCAACCAGTTGATCCGGCAACGCGGCGTCTTCAAGGGCGATAGCAAGTTCTATGTCTGCTGGGCGCATACCGACGACGACATCAAGCTGACGCTGGATGCCGTCGCCGACGCGTTGGAGGAATTGCGCGCCGCGGCTTGACCCCTATTGGGCGCGGCGCTGAAGCTGAACCCGGTTGTAAACGCCCTCGATATTGAGCGGCCGCCATTCCTTGTAGCGGCCCCAATCCTTGTATGCGTCCAGGGTCAGGTTGGCTTTGAGGGATTCCAAAGTTTCGCCTTTGCGCAGGCCGCTCAATACACCGTTATAGAAGACTCAAATATAGCCGTGGTTCGCTATGACATCTGCCGTGACGACATGCGGGCGGTGCCCGGTCGCTAGGATATCGGGATTAATTGCCTCGATTTTGCGTAGACCATTGTTCTGCAGGAAAAATAAGAAACTCTGAGCAATTTTTAGGCTTCGATGTCATTTTGCACTGCAGCGAAAATTTATATAGGGTCGCGACGCGCCGGGCGTTTGCCCGGCCCAATCGCCATATCGGCCGGCCCAGACGCTCCCGCAGCGTAAATTGTCGACTATGAGGACCACGCTTGCGGATCATTAACAAATCGGCGCAAGGGACTTTTACGACCGCTGAACTGATCATCATCACGGTGCCCGTGTTGATGGCGTCTCTGCTACACGCCTTGAATATGAGCACGGCCTACGTCGCGTTGCCGAATATGCAGGGCAATTTGTCGGCGAGCCCGGATCAAATCGGTTGGATCATCACGACTTTTGTCGTCGCCAGCGCGGTGGGCACGGTGCTCACCGGCTGGATGGCTAACCGCATCGGGCGGCGGCAGTTATTCCTGGCATCGATCGTCGGGTTCACGGTGACGTCGTTGCTTTGCGGAACTGCGACCGGCTTTAACGAGCTGGTGATTATGCGGGCGCTGCAGGGTTTTGTCAGCGCGCCGTTGCTACCTATATCGCAGGCGATCATGCTCGACACCTATCCGCGCCGGCGGCATGGGTTCGCGATGAGTATTTGGTCGATGGGGATGATTTTGGGCCCGGTGATCGGCCCCACCGTTGGCGCGTTGCTGACCGAGTGGTACGACTGGCGCTATCTGTTCTTCCTGAATGTGCCGATGGGTCTCCTGGCCTTCGTTGGCGTGCTCCTCACCTTGCCCGACGCGGACCGGGAAAGGCAGAACCTCGACTGGATCGGTGTAATCTCGTTGATCATTGGCGTCGTTTGTATTCAGTTGATGCTAGATCGCGGTGAGCGCCAGGACTGGTTCGAATCGCCGGAGATCGTGTTGGAAGCGATTCTGGCCGTTCTCGCCTTCTACATTTTCGTGGTTCATTGCCTCACATACGACAAGCCTTACGTGAATCTTGCAATTTTCAGGGATCGGAACTTCGTTGTCGGCTCTTGCTTGATTTTCGTCTTCGGGATCGCGGTCTTCTCTAGCTTGTTTATCCTGCCGTTGTTCCTGCAGAACGTTCAGGACTATCCGGTCTTGGCCGCCGGCTGGATCGTCTCGGTGCGCGGAATCGGAACGATGATCGCGATGATGATGAGCGGCTTCCTGGCCGACCGTGTTCCACCTAAATTCCTCATCCTGCTCGGCCTTGTCTGTGTCGGCGTGGCGAGTTTCTACATGACCGACTGGACGGCGGAGGTGTCGCCCTTCGATATCATCTGGGTGACCTTGGTCAGCGGTTTCGGGATGGGTGTGATGTGGGTGACGCTGACGACCGTGACCTTTTCGACGTTGATGCCGTATTTGCGGACGGAGGGCGCAGCCTTGTTCGCGCTTATCCGGGCAATCGGCGCAAGTTGCGGGACGTCGGTGATCGTCGCGATCCTGGTGCGGTCTTCGCAGGTTAATTACGTCGAGCTGCGCGACTACATCCACCCCTTCAGCGAGGCGCTGCGTTTGTACCGCTCGAGCGCTTTCTGGGGCTTGGACTCCGTGGCCGGCCTTGAGACCCTGCGCAAATTGGTGGTCGCGCAGGCGGAAACCATCGCCTATCTGAACGCGTTTACTTTCCTGGTCGCCGTCGCCGTGGCGGGCGTGCCCTTTGTTTTTTTGCTAAAGAAGGTGCGCTCTTAGTCAGCCGGCCATGCGCGTTCGTACGCCTGGACACTTTTCCCGCCCAACCAGGGCGTAACCGTTGCGTCGAAACTCTTGAAATGCGGCGCAGCCAGATGTTCTTCAAAGGCCGCCTTGTCGGTATAGAGTTCGTAGAGGAAGCAGGTCGTCGGGTCGTCCGGCGCAAACGCTACATCGAACTGATGACACCCCGGTTCGGTTTCCAGAGACTCGCGTGCGTTTTCCGTCATCGCAGATGCAAAGGCATCGGCATGCTCGGCTTTGACGTTGAAGACGACGGTAATGACATACATGCGCTTTTCCCCTGGTGTCTGGATCGCCTTAGTTTCGGCTGAATGGCGTACATTCTATCAGCACGTGCCGCTGGCTTGCGACGGTTTCGAGCGCGCGTTAGCGTTCATTTTCGTTAAACGGCATAGTTGGGCACGAGAATCATGAATGGCGCGACCCACGATTTTGTCGCTCTCGCGTTGGCGCATCGAGAAGCGGCGTTTCCCGAGCGTGCGCGGTCGATGGCGATCGATGCGATCACCGATCTGCTTGGTTGCATGATTGCGGGGGCGAACGAACCGGTTGCTGGGATGCTGGGCCGTATCGTCGCAGACGGAGGTGATCGACCGGGACTCCCCGCCGCACCGCTCGCCGCCGCGGACCGGATGGCGGCGCCCCACGACAGCGCGCTCTACAACGGCACCCTGGCGCATGCGATCGATTATGACGACGTCACCCATCCGGCCTATGCCCATCCTGGTGCATCCCTGGTCCCGGCCATTTTGGCGACGGCGCGAATCTCGCAGGCGTCCGGTCGCGACGCGCTGACCGCCTATATCCTGGGAATTGAGATGGTCAGCAAGCTGGGACGCGCGCTGAACACGGCACACTACAAGAACGGCTGGCACGCTTCAGCGACCTTCGGCACGCTCGGGGCTGCTGCCGCGGCAGCTTCGATGTTGCGGCTGGAGGCGGAACCGTTTGCCATGGCGTTAGGTATGGCAGCCTCCGCGGCGAGCGGCTTGCGGGCTAATTTTGGGACGATGACAAAACCGCTGCACGCGGGATACGCGGCGCGCAATGGTGTGCTGGCTGCACTCATGGCCCGCGAGGGCGTGACGGCGAGCATCGATGTGCTCGAGAATGCGTACGGTTTCGCCGAAGTGTTCAACCATCACAGCGATATAGACGCCCCGCATTTCGATACTTGGGGGGACCCGTTGGAAATCCTGACAGAGTTCGGTCTTGGCCTGAAGCCCTATCCGGCCTGCGGCGCAGCTCATCCGCCGATCGAGGCGTCGATCCGTATCCGAGAGCAGCTAGAGGGCAGGTTGGACCGTATCGAAGATATCCGCGTCGGCGTGACGCCAATGCACTTTGAGCCGATGGTCTATAACGTTGCGACGAACGGCTTGGAAGCGAAGTTCTGCATGGGGTATTGCCTCGCCGCAGCGTTTCTTGATGGTGACGTTACGTTGAAG
>JAPPPC010000062.1:5545-5888 GCA_028817685.1 Rhodospirillaceae bacterium | reverse complement strand
CGCAGCGATACGGGCGTTCTGATGTACAGCCGCGATGGCGGCGACAGTTGGGCGCGGGTCGACATGGGCGTGAAACCGGGCGCGACGATGTTCAAGCTCGCCTTCGACGAACGTCAACCGGAACACATCTCCTGCGCGACCAACGGCGGTGAGATATTTTCCAGCGAAGATGCGGGCGAAAGCTGGCGCGCCCTCCCCGCCTTGCCCGAAGGACATCTGATCTACGCGCTGGCGCGGGCCTGACAGCGTGCTCTTCGACCTTAGAGCAGAACATAAAAAAATGGTCGGGCTATGCAGCGAGCTGGCAGCCGATTTCGCCACGCGCAGCAGCGACCATGACCGG
>JAPPPC010000062.1:0-5535 GCA_028817685.1 Rhodospirillaceae bacterium | reverse complement strand
CGGGAAAACTATAAGCGGCTGCGCGAAGAAGGGTTCCTGGGCCACAATATCGGCAAGGCGTTCGGCGGCGGCGGTGCCGGCCTGTTCGATCACACGCTCGCCTACGAAGCGCTGGCGGAAGGCTGCCCGGCGACGGCGCTCGCCTTCAACATGCACGCCTCCATGGTCGGCCCGCTGACCGAGAGCGAATACGTACCCGAAGACACCCGCCGCTTCATCGCCAAACTGGCGGTCGAAGACGGGGCCTTGATCGCCGGCAACTTCTCCGAGGCGACCAGCACCTCCCTGATCGGCGAACGCCATCTGGGCACGATGGCGAAGAAGGTCGATGGCGGCTGGGTCATCAACGGCCGCAAGATGTTCGCCTCGATGCTGCAGGCGGCCGACTATTGCGCGATTCTGACCTATCCCGAAGGCCATTCGGACCCGCGGGCCGGGCTATTCATTCTCATCCCGACGGAAACCGAAGGGCGCAGCGTCATCGAAAATTGGGATGTCATGGGAATGCGCGCGACGCGCAGCGACTCCATGGTCCTGGAAGAGTGCTTTATCCCGGAGCGATATGCGCTCTACCTCACCGACAATATTCAGCCGTTCCGCGCCGACCAGGCCCACTGGTTCTGGGCGTCCTATACGCCGGTGTATCTCGGCGTCGCCGCCGCGGCCTACAAGGAAGTGGTGAAGGCGCTGAAAGGCCGCACACCGCCGGGCTACACCCAGTCGCTTGCCTACCATCCGGACACACGGCGCAAGGTGGCGGAAATGGCGGTCGATATCGAAGCGGCGCGCCTGGTGGTTTACAACTCGGCCTGGATGCTCGACAGCCAGGGCCCGACGCCGGACAGTCTCAGCGCCCTGTTCCGCGCGAAATACACGGTCGGGGAAATGTGCACCCGCGTGACCCGAACCGCCCTGCGGCTTGGCGGTGCCCACACCATTTTCAAAGGCTCGCGTATCGAGCAAATGTTTCGCGACGGGGCGCTGGCGCCGATCCAGGCGCCGCAATAGTAATTCTGCCTGCTCAACATCGCGCTGCACTAACTCGACATCGACCCGGCCGAGTTGGCCTCGCCGCTGAAACGCGAGGCCGACGACGAACCGCCACCGGCGTTCTAACGGCCTAACGGCCGGCGGCGTTCATTCCGGCGATGTATCCCCAGGTCAGGCAAGGCCCCAACGTCGTGCCCGCACCGACCCCTTTCGAGCCGAAGCTGTTCGCCATCACATTGCCCGCGGCGTATAGGCCCGGAATAACCCTGTCTTCCTGATTCAGGACCTCGGCACGTTCGTTGGTCCTGGCACCGCCCTTGGTGCCGAGGAAGCTCGCTTTGAATGGCATCGCGTAGAACGGGGCCTGTTCGATCGTGCCGAGGGTCGGGTTCGGCTTGTGGGTGGGGTCGCCGCCCCGGTTAAGGTCCCACGCGGAGCTGCCGCGGCCGAAATCTTCGTCGACGCCGGTGCGGGCGAAATCGCTGAAATTGCGGGCGGTCTCAATGAGTCCCGCCGGATCGACATCGATCTGTCGGGCGAGCTCTTCCAGGCTGTCCGCCTTGAAATAGTTGTCCGGCACCGCCTTCTTCGGCATCGCATGCGGGTATTTGACCGCGAATTGATTGTCGTAGATGCGCCAGGCCGGCAGATGTTTCGGCGTGCCCGTTTCAGCATCCATTTCCGCGAAGGCGAGCCCCACATTCATCTGTTTTTCGTTGACGAAACGCTTGCCATGCCGGTTCACGATCATGCTGTGCGGCAGGAAATAGTCGGCCGCCGGCAGCCCCTGTCGCTGTCCTTCATACATGATCGGCGACGTCCCCATGACCAGGGCCTGGTCCATCTTGTCCAGCCGGGCGCCGACGGCCGCCGCCATGCGCTGACCGTCGCCGGTGTTGGTCGACGGGCTGGCCGTCCATTCGACCGGCCCCGGAAAATGTATCGCCATCATCTCCGGGTTCCATTCGAATCCGCCACTCGCCAGGATCACGCCTTTCGCGGCATGGATCTCGACGGACTCGCCGGCGCGCGCCACTTCCAATCCGACAATGCTCCCGTCTTCCAGAAGCAACCTCTGCGCCGGGGCCTCCAGCCAGATCTCGACACCCTTGTCGAGACACCCTTTGAGCAGGCCGATCGACAGCGCATTGCCCTTGGTCCGCATGTTCATCAGATGACGCCACGCCAGACGTGGCGCATAGCGCAGCGCCCACTTCTTCGGATTGGCATAGAAGAAGGTGTCGACCATTTCCTCATAATTGAGACGGATATCGAAACTGGCCGGCCGCACCTTGTCGCGCCACTCGCCGAGGATGCCGATGCGCAGCGGCGCGGCCGAGACGTTGCGGCCGAACGGCAAACCGCCCGGCGCCTCCGTGTACGGATCCGGGTCGCGGTTGGGTGTGAAATTGAGCGGAGTCTCCGCTTCGAGGAAGTGCAGCATTTCCGGCACGAAATCGACGAAGGCCGTCCACAGCGGCTCCTCCGTGTTGTGCCAGCCATCCGGGGAGACCGCGCGAATATATTTCAACACCGCCTCGCGGCTGTCGGTCACGCCCATCTGGGCCTGGTAATGGTGCTGTGGCGCCCAGATACAGCCGCCGGACATCGCCGTGGTGCCGCCGGCGACCGCGCCCTTTTCCACGACCAGCACAGACGCGCCCAGCGACCGTGCCTTCAGCGCGGCACTGAGGCCCGCCGCCCCCGTTCCCACGACAACGACGTCATATTGATGGTTCTGACTCACACCTTACCTCGCTCGATCGATCCCTATAGTAAGGATATGGGGAAGTACTACGATGACTGGCAGGAGGAATGCCATGCCGAAAATCACCGCCGTCCGCGCCTGCACCGTCCGCATCCCGTTGGACAACGCCACCACATTCGCGGCACGACAGGTGCTGGCGCGCGAGCTCACGCTGATCGAGATCGAGGCGGATGACGGCCATAAGGGCATCGGCTTCACCTATGGCGGTAACCGTGCCGGCGGGATCGTCACCGAGGCGGTGCGTACCTTGTTGGGCCCCATGCTGATCGGCGAGGATCCGTTCCGGGTCGAAGGGCTTTGGGAAGCGATGTACCAGGAGGCGCTGCTGCAGGGCCGGGCGGGCTCCGTCATGCGTGGGCTCAGCGCCATCGACATCGCGCTGTGGGACCGGAACGCCCGCGCCGCAGGCCTACCACTCTACAAAATGCTCGGCGCCCACCGCACGGATTCGGTCCGCGGCTATGCCAGCGGCGGCTACTATCTGGACGGCAAGACACCGGAAATGCTCGGCGCCGAGATGAAGGGCTATGCTGATCTCGGCTTCGATGCGGTGAAGATGAAGGTCGGGCTGCTCGATCTCGCGCAAGAGGAGGCGCGCGTCGCCGCGGTACGAGACGCCATCGGCGGATCGGTCGAGCTCATGCTCGACTGCTCGAATTGCTGGACCGATATCAACACCGCGGTCCGGTTCGTCCGCATGTTCGAAGCGTACGACCCCTATTTCGTCGAAGAGCCGTTCTCACCGGACGATCTGGAAAACCACGCGCGGCTGGCGGCGGCAACCGACATCGCCATCGCCACCGGCGAGATCGAGGCCGGCCGCTGGCGCTTCAAGGAAATGCTCGACAAGGAAGCCGCCACGATCCTGCAGTATGACGCGATCTGCTGCGGCGGGATCACCGAATGGCGGCGCATCTCGGCCATGGCGGCGGGCTACGGCGTCAGCGTCTGCCCGCACGCCTATCACGAGATGCATCTGCATCTGGCGGCCAGCACGCCGAACGCCCTGTTCGTCGAAGTCTTCACCGACGACCAGATCGTGAATTTCCGCCGCCTGCTCGATACCCAGCCGGCGGTCGAGGGCGGACGTGTGATGCTGTCGGACACGCCCGGACTGGGCTACGACTATCTGCCGGAGGTGGTGGCGGAATACGCCGTCGACCCCTGGGCCTAACCGCGTTCCTTGTCGAAGATATCCTTGACGAAATCGCGCGACTTCCACGCCGGGTCGGGCGGCGTATAGCCGTCGCGCGGCGTATAAACGGACGCTTCTTCCGACGCCATTGTGGGTATGTAGCGCGGGCAGTTGGTGAAAATATGCTCCGCCGTCATGCGGATGATCCGCTTCGCGCCCGGTAACCCCTCGCGCGCCGCGCCGCTTTCATCCAGCTCCGCGGTGCCGTTCACGCGCAGGCGGGCGGAACCGTCGAAGCGGGTGCCGTCGAAACGGATGAACAGCAGCCCGACGCGCGGGTTGCGGATAATATTGCCCAGGCTGCGATACATCCGGTTGCCGTCATAGTCAGGCCATTCCAAGACGTTCTCGCCGACCACCCGGACGAAACCCGGATCGCCGCCTTTGAAGGAACAATCGACGCTCTCCGGTGTCGCGGTGGACAGGAAGAAAAAGGACGAGGTCTCGATGAATTCGCGATCCGTGCCCGAAAAGACGGTGCGCATGCGATTGTCCGCCAGGCGGTCCGGGACCGCCCGGCCTTCGAAACGGTCCTGCAGTTCGCGCATGCCGGGATGAAAGAAGCTCATGAAAGACCTCGATTGTTCAGTTATCGATCCAGCGGTCGACGGCGCCGATGAGACCGTAGCAGGTCTCGATCGTCGGCACTGGGACGCCGAGGCGCCCCGCCTCCGCGATTGTGTGTCCCAAGGTCTCGTGGATTTCCAGATGCTGTCCCCGCTCCACGTCCTGCAGGGCGGAAACACGATGCTGCGGCGCGTTTTTTTCGAAGGCGCGCCCGAGCTTCTGCAGAACGGCGACCGCATCGTCCTCGCTACCGCCGCCGATGGCATCGCACGCGACCGGCGGCCGGTCGGACAGGGGGATCTCGAGCGCAGCGGCCAGCGCCGCCGTTTCGCGCATGACCTTGGCGGCGACGCGGGCGGCCTTCGGGTCGGCGAGGAATTTATAGGTTGCCAGCCTGGTGAGGACGGAGAGCGCCATCATGCCCGACCAGTTGACGTATTTTGACCATTCGTCGGTTTGAATGGTCTCCGACACCGCCGTGTTGATGACGGCGTCGTTCAGATGTTCCGCTATTGTGGAGCCAACGGCAGACGGGCCGCTGGGCAAGGCACCAATCTCCAGCAACTGATTGACCGTGAAATTCACGGCCCCGTCGCCAAGCAATTCACCGCTGACCATCGCGATCGACCCCAGCACCTTGTCGTCGCCGAACACGGCACCGAGTTGGCGGTTCTTCAGCACGCCGTTGGCGACCGAGAATACGCTGCCGACCCGCAAATGCTTCAGCGGGTGGATCGCGTCTTCCGTCTGGTACGTATTCACCGTCACGATGAGCACGTCCGCCTCTTGCAAGGCCGCAGGATCCGTCACCACCTGACAGGGAACGGTCAGGTCCGACAGCCCTTGCACCCTGATCCCATTGTCGCGCAAGTCCGCTGCCCGTCTGCCGCGCGCCAGCATCGCAACATCGTTGCCGGCGCGGATCAGGTGTCCCCCCAGGATACTGCCGAGCGCCCCTGCCCCCAGAATGGCGAATTTCATCGCTGCCCTCCCTCGTTTCAGCCAAGTGTAGGCA
>JAPPPC010000326.1 GCA_028817685.1 Rhodospirillaceae bacterium | reverse complement strand
GATCATTAAGCCCCGCTGCCCGTAACAGGTTGATATTAAGGCTGGTCGTTACTGCCATTTTGGCCATCACCCCATACGCCCCAATGACGGCGACCCAAATCGTGTAATCGCCAATCGCCATCATTGCCGGTCCACTGACCGTCGGCCCCGGGCGAACATGTTTGGAGGCGTATGGCAACCGCACAGTCGCGTCACCGTAGGCGATTTCCTCGACTTGGAAATCGTAGATCTCAAGAAAATTGGCATCCGCCGCACAGATTTCGTTGAATTCCGTGAGGGAGGCTTTCGAGGGCTGCTGCGCCATGGGGAAATACTTCGCATGTGATTAAAGCGCTGGTACAACTACAGCCCGGAAACCGGAAGACAAAGTGAAAACCGGAGGAATGATGGCTCAAACCGCTGCCGCGACCGATACGGACGCCCCGATCCTGTTACGCGAAGACGCGGATGGGGTGGCATACCTGACCTTCAACCGTCCACGGGCCCGTAACGCCCTGTCGCTGGAAATGCTGGGCGAGATGAACGACGCCCTGGACGCAATCAAGGACGACAAATCGATACGCGCTGTCGTCATCGCCGGCAACGGTCCCGCTTTTTGCGCCGGACATGATATTCGCCAGCTTCGCGCCAACGCGGAGCGCACCTATTACGAAGAAACCATGGCCGCCTGCGCGCAGATGATGCTGGGCGTGATGCGGCTGCCGCAACCAGTGATCGCACGGGTACAGGGCATCGCCACAGCCGCCGGCTGCCAGCTTGTCGCCACCTGCGATCTCGCCGTCGCGGCGGAAGACGCGCAGTTCGCAACGCCGGGCGTGCATATTGGCTTGTTCTGCTCGACCCCTATGGTCGCGCTGAGTCGCAATGTCGGCCGCAAGGAAGCCATGGAAATGTTGGTGCTGGGCGATCCCGTCACGGCGGCGCGCGCCAAGGAGATGGGACTGGTCAACGCGGTGGTTCCCGAAGCGGAACTCGACGCAAAGATCGCTGAAATGACTGGAAAGATCACGTCCAAATCCTCGCTTACCATCGCCATCGGCAAGGAAGCCTTCTATCGCCAGCTCGAAAACGGCGTCGAGGATGCCTACGCCTACGCCAGCGAGGTCATGGTGCAGAACATGATGGCCGAGGACGCAGAGGAAGGCATGGGCGCCTTCATTGAAAAACGCGAACCGGTCTGGCGCGGGCGATAGATGATAGAAGCACCGAAATACGAAGATTCATACGTCAAATCCATCCTGGCCGACGTCAAGACAATCGCCATGGTCGGCGCCTCGACCAATTGGAACCGGCCAAGCTATTTCGCCATGAAATATTTGCAGGCGAAGGGCTATCGCGTCATTCCTGTTAACCCGGTCGCTGCCGGTCAGGATTTGCTTGGCGAAACAGTGCGGGCCAGTTTGGACGAAATCGAAGAACCCATCGACATGGTGGATATCTTCCGCAACGCCGAAGCAGCGGGCCCGATTACAGACGACGCCATCAAGATCGGCGCCAAGGTCGTGTGGATGCAGTTCGGCGTGATTAATCCGGAAGCGGCGGCGCGTGCCGAGGAAGCCGGGTTGCGCGTCGTCATGGATCGCTGCCCCAAGGTCGAATACGCCCGCCTGAACGGCGAATTATCCTGGAACGGCTTCAATTCGAAGGTCATTTCGAGCAAGCGGCGGAAATTGTAGAGATAGGGTTTCGGGAAAGCGCAGGTGCTAGCGCCCTGCGAATAGTTCTCCCCTCACCCTGCCTTGAAACGCCCATAAAGGTGTTTCAGCCCCAAGGAGAGGGTTATTGTTGGCGCGCCATGAGAGCTCCCTTTCCTTGAGGAGAGGGCTGGGGTGAGAGGAAGAGCGACCCAATCATCGGTCAAATTCGAGCAAGCAAACCAATCCACAGAAACCGCGAGTGATTATTTTCAGCGCGGAACGAAGGAGTCACCCACCATGTCCAATAACGAACCCGGTTTCGAAACCCTGGCGGTGCACGCGGGCGGCGCCCCCGACCCCGCCACCGGCGCGCGGCAGACGCCGGTTTATCAGACCACGTCCTTCGTGTTCGACGACGCGGATCATGCAGCTTCGCTGTTCAATCTGCAGCTTCCGGGCTTCATCTATTCGCGATTGACCAACCCGACCGTGTCCGTGCTGGAAGAACGCTGCGCGGCGCTGGAAGGCGGTGTCGGCAGCACGGCCACGTCATCCGGTCACGCGGCACAAATTCTTGCATTGTTCCCATTGATGTCCCCGGGAGATGAGATCGTCGCGGCGAACAAGCTCTATGGCGGTTCGATCAATCAGATGGGCCACAGCTACCGAAAATTCGGCTGGAGCGCGAAGTTCGTCGACCCGGACGACCCGGAAAACTTCCGACGCGCGGCGACGGATAAGACCAAAGCCTTCTTTATCGAAAGCCTGGCCAATCCGGGCGGCGTAGTGACCGACATGGCCGCCATCGCCGAAATCGCCCATGACATCGGCGTTCCGCTGATCGTCGACAACACCATGGCGACACCATATTTGTGCCGCCCGTTCGAACATGGCGCCGATATCATCGTGCATTCGACGACCAAGTTTCTCAGCGGCAACGGTACGGCCATCGGCGGTATGGTGGTCGATTCCGGCACGTTCAATTGGATGCAGAACGATAAGTTTCCCAGCCTGTCGCAACCGGCACCGGAATATCACAATCTGACATTCGCAGAGACGTTCGGCGAGCTTACCTTCACGATCTACGGCCACGCCATCGGGCTACGCGACCTCGGCGCAGCGCAATCGCCGATGAATGCCTTCTTGACGTTGCTCGGCATTGAAACCCTGCCCTTGCGCATGGACAAACACTGCTCGAATGCGCTCACCGTGGCCGAACACCTGTCGAACCACGACGCGGTCGATTGGGTGAGCTATGCCGGGCTGGAAACCGACAAGTACTACGCACTGGGACAGCGCTATCTGCCGAAAGGTGCCGGCGCGGTGATGACCGTCGGGTTGAAGGGCGGCTACGACGCCGGTGTGAAGCTGGTCGAGTCCGTTGAGCTGTTTAGCCACCTTGCGAATATCGGCGACAGCCGCTCGCTCGTCATCCATCCGGCCTCGACAACGCACCGTCAACTGACCGAGGAACAGCTCTCGGCCGCCGGTGCCGGCGCGGAAGTCGTCCGCTTGTCGATCGGTATCGAAAGCCCAGCGGACATCATCGCGGATTTGGATCAAGCGTTGGCGCGAGCGGGCAGTTGATGCTCAGCTAACCGCATCGTCCCTCAACGTCACCAAATGTCTTCGGCCGATACCTCGCTTGTCCTTAACGCGGTCATCATGGCGGTGACCGATGATGTTCCGCGTTTGCTGATGCTGGAGCATCACGAACACGCGCCGGCACACGAAGGTCCAGCCCTACCCTTCGGTCCCTTCGAACCCGATCGCCATCGCACGCTTGAAATCGCGCTGCGCGGTTGGATCGAGGAACAAACCGGGCTACCTGTCGGCTATGTGGAACAGCTTTACACCTTCGGCGATCGCAATCGCGATCCCAGCGAGCGCGATGGCGGCCCGCGTGTCATCTCTGTCGGCTATCTCGCCCTCACCCGCGAAGCGCCGCCCTCGGGTGATGCGGAGTGGCGTGACGCCTACGATTTCCTACCCTGGGAAGACTGGCGCAGCGGACGCCCCGCATCTGTCGGAGCAGCGATCCTGCCGGCACTCGAGCATTGGGCAATCGGCAGTGCTGACGCCGCTGAACGGTAATTGCGTAAAGAACGGCTGCGCGTCACCTTCGGTGCCGGCGACGCGCCATGGGATATGGAACGGGTGCTGGAACGTTATGAAGTGCTGTACGAGGCGGGCCTTGTCGCGGAAGCGGAGCGCGATCACGGCGGAAGCAAAAACGACGGCAATGAAAACGATCTGCCCCATATGGCTCAGGCCGCAACGGGCCGACTCGCTGCCTTGGATCATCGCCGCATGATGGCGACGGCACTCGGCCGAATCCGGGGCAAACTTCGTTACCGCCCCGTGGTTTTCGAATTGTTACCGGAAAATTTCACCCTGCTGCAGCTTCAAAAGGTTGCGGAATGCCTCGCGGGCGTCAGCCTCCACAAACAGAACTTTCGCCGCCTTGTTACCAACAACCGCCTGGTCGAACCCACAGGACAGCAGGACCGAACGAGCCCGGGACGCCCGGCGGAACTGTTCCGTTTCAGACGCGACGTGCTGTACGAGCGCCCGGCGCCCGGAGTCGGGATCTCCGCACGCGGCGGCGGCTAACCGGCATCCAGCGGCTCGCAATCTGGGTTAAGTATCCCTGTCATCGTCATCAAAAGCGCTGTCCAATTGATCTTCGACATCGCGCGGAAAGGCACGATGCGAGTCCGGGTCGCTGTCCTGCCCGTCATCGCGAACCTGGCGCCTAGCGCGAAACAGAACAAAGAAGCTGAGCGCGATGACAGCTAACCCAGGCGCCTCGGCGGGCAGGCCGACAGCGTCGAGGGTGAAAAGACCGTTACTGGCGACGATGATCAATAGCGCTCCCGAAATCAGCAGTACGATCGCTAGAACGGAAAGCCCGAAACGGGCGAAGCCAGACATTTGTTTCTCAGGACTTTTATCCTGTGCCATCGCGTGCCCTCCGCTCGTGTCGTACTGCTCTAGTCTACGGCAATCCCGTTGAACTTGAATGGAATTAGGTCACAGCACCGGAGCGCTCGATCTGGTATAAGCGTTCAGGGCTGAACGCATATTGGGTTGCGATGCGCAGGTTTGTCTTATCGCTCGTTTTCCTGTTTCCGCTGGCAATCGTAGCGGCAGCGCAGGGGACGATGAATTTCGGCACCTATCATGCGCTGGTTATCGGTAACTACGACTACGCCAAGCTGCCAAAGCTGGAAACGGCCGTGGCCGATGCCGAGGCGATAGCCGAACTTCTGAAAACGCGCTACGGCTTCAAGGTACAGCTTTTACGAAACGCCACACGAAACGATATTCTGCGGGCGCTCAACCGTTACCGCGCGGAACTCACCGAAGACGACAATTTACTGGTCTATTACGCGGGGCATGGCTGGCTTGACCGACAATCCAATACGGGTTTTTGGCAGCCGGTGGACGCGGAAGCTGACGACGACCTCAACTGGATCGCCAACGAGGCATTGACCCGTCGGCTGCTCTCCATGAACGCCCGCCATGTGATGGTCGTCGCGGATAGTTGCTATTCCGGAACGCTGGTGCGAAGCGCATCGAGCGCTCTGCCAACGGCACGCGACCGGGATACCTGGTTGCAACGGGTTGCCGAAAAACGGTCTCGTACCGCGATTGTGTCCGGTGGATTGGAGCCTGTCGCCGATACCGGTCGCGGCGGACATTCCGTCTTCGCCAACGCAATCCTGGCGGCACTCGGCGAGAACCGCGACATTTTGGAGGCGACGGCTTTGTTCAAGCAGCTAAGCCGCGCCGTGGTCGTCAACGCGGATCAAACACCGCAATATGCTGACATCCGGCGCGCCGGGCATGAGGGTGGCGAATTCCTGTTCGTCCCAAAAGGATTGACGCAAGCGGCTGCGGCAGCACCGCAAACGGCCGCGCCAACCGGCCAATCCCGAAGCGGCGCAGCGAATTCAGGGCTGGAACTTGCGTTTTGGCAATCGATCCAGGCAAGCGAGCGCGCCGCGGATTTCGAGGCGTATCTGGAGCAATTTCCCAACGGCGCCTTCGTTCCCCTCGCCCGCAACCGCGTTGCCGCACTGTCGCCGCCAAAGACAACGCCGAAGGATATCGCCGGCGCTTGGGTTAGCGGTGTCCTGACCAACCCCTTCGACAGGCATGACCGATACCGGCTGCGTCTCGACCTAAAGCGACTGGGAACCAAGGTATTGGGATCGGTCAGCCGCAATTCCGCGGAGGATGCGCGTCGGAAGTACCGCACAGCGGCACGCGGCATCACCA
>JAPPPC010000083.1 GCA_028817685.1 Rhodospirillaceae bacterium | reverse complement strand
GGCCAATCACGATCTGATCCGCATTCTTTTCTTCCGCGATCTTGCACAAGATTTCCGCGGCGTTGCCATGGCGGGCTTCGCAGCTCACCTGGATTCCATCCGCTTTCAAGGCGTCCAAGGTCGGTTCGAAGATTTTGGCTGCCCGGTCGAGTTCCTGTTCGCGCCGGCCGTGCCGTTCCGCCAACTCTTCGGCGGTGTGAAAGCTGTAGGGCGACCACTCGATCACCTGAACGAGGTGAATTTGGGCGCCGGCTGATTTGGCTTTAGCAGCTGCGAAATCCACGGCACGGCGCGACTGGTCCGTTCCGTCGAATCCGACGACGTATAGGTCTGGCATGCGAATCCTCCCAAGACCGCCGCCGCACACCCTCTTTCGAAAGGATTCGGGGATGTTGGTTCAGCGAGTCAGAACACGAGGGTTCGCTGCGTCGACCGATACAATTCAGAAGCCTTTCGTTGAAAAGTATAGGCGGTTTTTTCAACTTTAGAGATATTTCTCGATTCGCAGCGGTCGCGTCTCTCGCCGGCAGATACGATGCCTGGCAGGCGAACGCGCGGGGCAGCTAGGTAAAACCCGGCGGCCGGACGATCAAAGCGGCAGGTGCGTGAAAGGTTCGATCTTGCGGGTGTCGAGCGCGGCGATGTGTTTTTCGTACAGCCAGCGCCCCTCCCGTTTGACGAACGTATCCTCGTAGCGGCCGGCGGCGTAGACCGCGCTGTTGCCATGGGGATCGGTGCGCATGATGGCGAAGTGCGACCGGGCCGTCGCGCGGTCGCCGGTCAGGTCGGCCGAGATCGGCGTCACCAGATGCAGGCGTTTGCCCGGGTCGCGGACATGCAGCTTCGCTTCCGCCAGGATCTTCTCAAGTTCGTCCCGGTCGGAGCTCCACCAGGACATGTCGGCCCGGATCTCGGGACCGTAGGTCTTGATTTCGTAGCGGGACTCGGGGGCGAATAGGGCGAGCCAGCCGTCCAGATCCTCGTCGTCGAGCCGTGCCGCCGTGGTCCGGATCATCTCGAAGATCGCGGCCTGTTCCAGCAGTGCCGCTACCGCCGCGTCACTCACAGCGCTTGCGCTTAGCCGCTGTTGAGCGGCGCGTGCGGGGCGCGGCCCATGCGGCGGCCCCACTCCTGGTAATAGGCGCGGACATTGGCATCGTCGGTCGGGTTGAGGTCTTCCTCGCGGGCCAGGATGCTGTAGCGCACCACGTCGGTTGCCATCGACGCCCATTGCGCCTCCACGGCGATGACATCTTCGCCAAGATTGCGGCCAGCCGGTCCCCAGAACATGTTGTGGTGGCGCAGCCGGTCCTTTTCGACCGCTTCCGGCACGTCGGTGAGACCGAGGCCGCGCCATTCGACCAGTGTCTTGCCGGGCGCGATCGGCACCATGCGGTCGAGCCGCACGACGTTGGCGCGGATGTTGATCATCAGGTCGGGAAAGATATTGATGACCCGCATCTCGTTGTCGCGCATGCCGGGCAGGGTGCCGACCGAGGCGTCTTTGTAGCCGCCCGCGTCGTAGGTCACCGTGGCGTCGGCGTCCGACCAGTAACCGCTATGGCCGTTGTCGAACAGCCGCAGCTTCATCGGGCTGGTCTTGGCGATGACCCAGGGCTGGGTCTTGCGGTTTATGAAATGCAGCAGGCTGTGATAGCGCTCGCTGTTGTTGTCCTGCCACAGCTTCCAGTTCGCGCCCAGCTCTGCCTTGTTGTAGTGGAACACCGAAAGCGACGCCGTGCCAAGCGGTTCGCGGACCGAGTCGATGATCGGGCCGATATAGTCCTCCAGCGGTTCCGTCTCTTCGCTCAAACAGACGAACACCAGGCCGGCGATGCTGTCGCAGCGCACCGGGATCAGCCCCAGCTTGCTGCGGTCGAGCTGCACTGCGTCGTAGCCGCCGGGTTTGGTGATGCCGGTGCAGGCGCCGTCGAGCCCGTAGGTCCAGAGATGGTAGAAGCATTGGAATTCGGTGGCGTTCCCGGCTTCCTCGCGCACCACCGGCGCGGCGCGGTGCCGGCACACATTGTAGAAGGCGCGGATGACGCCATCGGTCCCGCGCACCAGCACGACCGGCTTACCGGCCACCGATGCGGTGCGGAAGTCTCCCGGCGCGGCGAGTTCGCTTTCGTGGCAGATGAACAGCCAGACCCGCTCGTAGATATCCTTCTGCTCCTGCGCGAAGATCGCCGCGTCGGTGAAGATCCGATTGTCGAGATAGTGCGTCTCGGGCAAGGCCGGCGGCTCGTATCCTGAGATCATGCGGTCGATCCCTCCCGCGTCTTCGACGCCGCGTCTCGGTTATTCGGCGGCCAGATCCGACCGCGTGCCGGAGCGATAGACGAACTCCTCGCCGTCCAGATCGATGGCAGGAAATTCCTTCTTCTCGTTCCAGTGATCCTGGGTGTGCCGCCATTCCCGTTTGTCGCCCCGCCGCGGCAGGATCGACACGGCGCGTTTCAGATAGTTCGGGTTGAAATCTTCCTCGTCCATCCAGTCGAACAGCTCCATGTCCGCGTCTTCGGCCCGCAGCGCCGGTTGAACCGTTTTTGCGCCCGTTTCGCGCATGTGGTTGAGCAGACGGCAGACGAATTCGGCGATCAGTTCGCTGCGCACGGTCCAGCTGCCGCGGAAATAGCCGAACACCCACGCCAGGTTCGGCACGCCGGTGAACATCATGCCGCGATAGGTCACGGTATCGTGCCAATCGAGCGGTTTACCATCGATGGCGAACGCGATGTCGCCCATGACGTTCATGTTGAAGCCGGTTGCGGTGACGATGATGTCGGCCTCCAACTCCTCGCCCGATTGCAGCTTGATGCCGGTTTCGGTGAAGCGGTCGATATGGTCGGTCACGACCGACGCCGTGCCCGCCGCGATCGCCTTGAACATATCCGCGTCGGGGACGAAGGCGATGCGCTGCCGCCAGGGCCGGTAAGGCGGCGTGAAGTGCGTGTCCACGTCGTAGTCGGGACCCAGAAGGTTGCGGATGTTGCCGATCAGCTCGTCCGCGACCGCCTGCGAATCCGTCATGCAGCGCTGGGTGAAGGCGGACTGGTCGGACATGATCTGCCGGCGCGTGATCTCGTGCACCCAGCTTTCGTCGATGCGCAAGCTGCGCAGCTGCTCGGCGATCTCGATGGCGTTGCGGCCGGTGCGGAAGAAGGTCGGCGTGCGTTGCAGCATGGTGACGTGCGCGGCGGTCTGCGCCATCGCCGGGACGACCGTTGCCGCCGTCGCGCCGGAACCGATGACCACGACCTTCTTGCCGGCATAATCGATATCGTCCGGCCAATTCTCCGGGTGCGCGATGCGGCCCTTGAAGTCGGCCATGCCGTCCCAGTCGGGCGTATAGCCCTCATTGTGGCGGTAATAGCCCTGGCACATCCACAGGAAGTCGGCGCTGATCCGGACCGTCTCATCCGTATCGAGCCGCACGGCCTCGACGGTCCAGCGGCTGTCCTTTTCCGACCAATCGGCTTTCAGGATCTTGTGGCGGTAGCGGATGTGCTGTGCCAGATCGTTCTCCTCGATCACCTCACCCATATAGGACAGGATCTCCTCCGCCGTGGCGATGGGCGGGCCGACCCAGGGCTTGAAGCCGTAGCCGAAGGTGTGCAGGTCGCTGTCGGAGCGGATGCCGGGCGAGCGGTGCGTCCACCAGGTGCCGCCGAAACTTTCTTCCGATTCGAGGATGACGAAGCTCGTACCCGGGCATTTCTCGCGCAGATGATAGGCGCCTGCGACCCCGGATATCCCGGCGCCGACGATCAGGACGTCGAAATGCTCCATCGCCGGTGCGGTTTCCGCCTGGGCTGCTTGTTCGGCCATGTCGAATCTTCCTCCGGTCGCGATAGCTTTCGTTGAAAATAGGCGTCCTTGTACCGCGCCCACAAGCCTCTCGGAGGCCCGCTACCTTAAGGCGGGCAGAATTTCTTTTTCCATCAACGCCTTCGCGGCGCGGCCTTCCGGCGTCTGTACCAACCGGAACATGACGCCGAAGAACAGCTTGTCGAGGCCAAGGGCTGTGAGGGTTTTCAGCTTCTCGATACAGCGGTCGGGCGGCCCGACCACGCCGAAATGGTCGATGAAGTCTGCTGGCAAGCCCGCCGCCTGCCGCGAGTCGTCCTGCGTGTGCTTGTTCATGTCATAGGTGTCGTACAGGCTCTGCAGAGCCTGCGCCGCCTCCGGCGACATCGGGCCGTTCGGCTTGCCATGCATGACCGAGAAGCGGGCGAAGGTGGCGAGACCGCCGCGCGCCAGGTCGCGGGCCCGGTTCAGATCGTCGTTCGGCACGCAGTTGATATAGGCGCCGAAGGCGATGCCGTCCGGGTCGAGGCCCGCGTCGCGGCGCGCTTGCTTGGCCAACTCGATGCCCCAGGCGATGCGGTCCGCATCCGCGCCCAGGGTGAACATGATGCGGTCCGCCTGGCGGGCCGCGACTTTGATCGCGAGCGGTCCGCTGGCGGCGACTTCCACGGGTACCTTCCGTTCGCCGCCTCTCAGCCAGGTGATCCGGCTCTCCTCGGGCTCGTCGGCGAGGCCGAGATGGCCGACCGCGGGCGCCACATCGTCGGGCATTTCTATCTCGTCGAAGGGCACCGCCTCGCCGCGCAGATAGGCCTGCAGATGCCGCAGATAGGTCTCGAACTGTTTCATGCGCGCCGGCGCCCGGCCGATATGGGCCAGCGCGGAATCGCCGCGGCCGAGGCCGACCAAAGCGCGGCCGTTCGACACGCGGTCGACGCTGAGGACGGCGCTCGCCATCGAGGCGGCGATGCGCGTGACCGAGTTCGAGACACCGGTGCCGAGCCCGATCCGCTCCGTGACCGTCGCCGCCATTGCCAGCGCCACAAACGGATCGCCGGACAGGTTCTGCGAATCGACGACACAGAGCCCGTCCCAGCCGTTCTTCTCCAAATCGATTGCGGTCTTCATCACGCCGCGCGGCGAGGCGACAGCGTGCGTCCAGATTTCGACCATGGTCAGAACTGGTTCACGACACCGCCATTCACCTGCAGCATCTGGCCGTTGATGAAGCCGCCTTCGTCGGTCATCAACAGGTCGACAACGGCGGCTATATCGTCCGGTGTGCCCAGACGGCCCGACGGGTTGGCTTGGCGCATCGCCTCGAAATCCGGTGTCGAGGTATCGACGCTGATATCGGGGAAGGTACCGGGCGAGATGATGTTCGTCGTCACCCCCTTCGGGCCGTAGTCCCGCGACAGCGTCTTGGTCAGACCCCACATGGCGTGCTTGGAGACGGTGACCGCCGGCCGGCTGTGCCCGCCCATCTGCGCGTTCATGCCGGTGAAGTTGACGATGCGGCCCCAACCCTTCGCGATCATGCCGGGCATGAAGGCACGGCAGAGATGGAAGGCGGCGGTGAAGTTGACGTCCATCACCTTGTTCCAGTCGTCCTCCGAGACCTCGAGGAAGTCGCCGCCGGGTCGGATGGCCGCGTTGTTGATTAGGATGTCGACTGTACCGAATTGATCGAGCGCGGAGGCGGCCATCGCCAAGACCGCCTCGCGATCGCCGATATCGCACATTTCGATGGCGGCTTCCGCGCCGGCGGCACGGACCTTCTCGGCGACCGCCTCGCAGGCCGCCCGGTCCTGGCTGCCATTGAGGACCACATTGCAGCCGGCATCGGCCAGATGCAGCGCGATACCGCGGCCGATATTGCGGCCGGACCCGGTGACCAGCGCGGTCTTTCCTTTCAGGCTCATGAGTCCTCCGCGAGGATCTCGGCGATCCGGTTGTCGGAGACGCGCACATCGACGCCGGCCCGTTCCGTTTGCAGGGTCATGGCGACGCGGGAATCGCGGCCTTCCCAGCCACGGTTCAACGCTTCGGTCATTTCCATCAAGGTGAGGTGCGCCAGGCGCATCGGCACGTCGAATTCACGGCCGACCTCGCAGGCCAGTGCGACATCCTTG
>JAPPPC010000104.1 GCA_028817685.1 Rhodospirillaceae bacterium | reverse complement strand
ACCTTGGACAAGCAACGGGGAGGAATTCCATGAATCCGACGAAATTGAAACGCACGCTCAAATCCGGCGGCCACGTGTTTGGCTGCATGCTGTCGCAGATGGCCTCGACGCGGTTCGAACAAGTGCTCTCCGGCAGCACGCTGGACTACGCCATCATCGATTCCGAGCACGGGTCGCGCGACCGGACCGAGATCCAGAATCTCTGCGGCATGCTGCGCCGTGCCGACATCACGCCGGTTGTGCGCGTGCCCATTCCGAAGTCGGAATGGGTTGCGATGGCGCTCGATGCGGGGACAGGCGGCGTTCTCGTACCCTATTGCGAGACGGTCGAAGAAGTGCAGTCGGTCGTGGCGACGGCGAAGTGGCACCCGCTCAAAGGCGAATATCTGCGCCGTGCGGTGGAAGAGAACAAGCTGCCGAGCCCGGAGGCGAAGAAGTATCTGCAGAACCGGCGCAAAGAGAATTTCGTCATCATCGGTATCGAGTCGGAGCCGGCCTACAATAATCTCGACGCGATCCTCGATGTCGGCGGGATCGACGGCATCTTCATCGGCCCGAACGACATGTCGACCTCGCTGGGCATTCCGGACGACTATTCGAACAAGAAATATCTGCGCGTGGTCGAGGACGTCATCACGCGCTGCGCGGCGCGTAAGATCCCCGTGATGGTCCACCAGCAGACGATCGAGACCTCGACCAAGGCGATCAAGCTGGGCGCCCGCTTCGTACTGCACTCGACCGACGGCCGCATGCTGCAGCGGATCATTCAGCAGGAGATGAACCAGCTGCGCAAGGTCGCGGGCGCGACGGCCAAGGCAACAAAAGATACGGTCGAGACTGTCTAGATCGGTTTGGCGCCGGAGACGGTGCGGGCCATACTTCTGGAAACCAACAGGCGGATGCCGCATTCGACGTCCGCATTCAGGGAGAGTCTGCAAGCATGAAAGTCACGGTTTACGGCGCCGGCGCGATCGGCGGTCATTTGGGGGCGCATCTGAGCCGGCAGGGGGTCGATGTCAGCCTCATCGCCCGCGGCGCGCATTTGGAGGCGATGCGCGCGAACGGGTTGAAACAGATCACCAAGGACGAAGAGTTCGTCACCCATCCCAACGTCACCGACGACCCCTCGACCCTGGGGCCGCAGGATTATGTGGTGATGTCGCTGAAATCCTATCAGGCACCGGGCGTGGTCGATGCGCTGCAGCCGCTGCTCGGTCCCGATACGGTGGTGGCGACGGCGATGAACGGGATTCCCTGGTGGTATTTCTACAAATTGCCGGGCCCGTGGGAGAATTATCGGGTCAAGGCGGTCGATCCGGACGACAAGCAATGGAACGGGATCGGTCCCGAACGCGCCATCGGCTGCATCACCTATGTCGCCAGCGAGGTGATCGAGCCGGGCGTTGTGAAATCCGCCGGGGCCTGGTTCCGTTATCAGATTGGCGAACCCGATCGTTCGGAGTCGGAACGCTGCAAGCGGTTCCAGGAGGTCGTCGAGGCGTCGGGCATCGCCTGTGACATCCGCCCGGATATCCGCAAGGACATCTGGGTCAAGCTGATGGGCAACATGGCCTACAACCCGACCAGCGCGCTGACCCTCGCCCACACGGGCGCGATGACCGATAGCCCGAAGATGGAGGCGGTGTTGCGCCGGCTGATGGCGGAAGTGATTTCAATTGGCGAAGCGTTGGGCGCCGATCCGGAAGCCTCGATCGACGCGCGCATTGACGGCACACGCAAGGGTGCTGCCTTCCACAAGACGTCGATGCTACAGGATCTCGAGCGCGATCGGCAGATGGAGATCGCGCCCATCGTGGGGGCGGCGGCCGAGCTGGCGAAGCTGGCCGGCGTCGATACGCCGACGGTCGATACGGTGCTGGCGCTGGTCGAACTGCGCGCGCAGATGACCGGGCAACTACCGGGCGCTCCGGCGATCGAAATCCCGTCCTGAACGGAGGAACGCTATGAACAGCACGGCAGCCGATCTTCTGAAAAACGTCGAGTTCAAACGCGGTCCGGATCAGCACACCTTTACCGCCATCGGCCGCTGCCCGCGCACCGGGCGGCTTGGTGTGGCGGTGACGACGGGTGAGATCGGCACCGGCGGCAGGGTGCCCTCGGTGATGGCGAATATTGGCGCGGTCGGGACGCAGGCCTCGACCGATCCGCGGCTCGGCCCGCTCGCCATCAAATTGCTGGAACTGGGCTATCCGGCGGCACGCGTGATGGCGGAGCTCGAAGCCAGCGATCCCTATATTGAATTCCGTCAGCTCGGCATCGTCGACCGGTTCGGCCGCACCGCCGTGCGCACCGGGTCGAGCAACAATCCCTGGGCCGGGCACGAGACCGGCGAAGGCTGGGTCGTGATGGGCAATGCCGTGGTCGATGAAGGCGTCGTCGCGGCGATGGCCGGCGCCATGCGCGAATATGAGGCGGAAGATATCGAGACGCGGCTCATGCATTCCATCAGCGCCGGCACGGATGCCGGCGGCCAGCCGGACGGTCAGCGCGCCGCGGCGGTCCTGGTGCATGAGAATGAGGGCTACGCCATCATCAATCTGCGCGTCGATGATCATGACGAACCGATGCAGGAGCTGTGGCGGCTGTTCCACAAGATGCGTCCGCTAGTGCCTTACTACCGGCAGCGTCCGGACGACCCGACATTGGGGCGCGTCAAGGACTGGAAGAAGGAACGCGGGATCGAGTAACGGGCTTTTCGGCCGTTCAGCCCGGCAGCACCCGCAGCCAGTCGCGGAAACTGACGATCTCGGGGCAGTCCGCGGTGCCGTCGGGCGCGATCAGAAATTCGCCCGTGCCAGGGCCCTCGTTGAGCCGGTCGCAGCGATAGCCCGGATGGCGGCCGACGCCGCGGGCGATCAACAGATCGATCTTGCCTTCGACCAGTTCCGCCAGCCCGGCGGGCTGCAGAATTTGGAGACCGATCTCCGCATGCGCGCCGCGAAACGCTGCCAGATCGAGCCGCCCCAAATCGAACTTGCCATGTATCCCCAATTGCAACGGCACCGCACCCGCCGGGTTCAATTGCGCGGTCGCGTCCGCAATGTAGCGAAAGCCATCCGATATGCCGGGCAGGTAGGCCTGACCCGCCGTGGTCAGGACGAGCTGCCGGTGCAGCCGCTCGAACAGTTGCACGCCGAGGCGCATTTCCAGCGCCTTCACCTGTTGGCCGATGGCGGCAGGCGTGACGTGCAGCTCGTGTGCGGCCAGTTTGAAGCTGAGATGCCGCGCGGCGGTCTCGAAGGCGCGCAGCGCGTTGAGCGGGGGCAGGGCATAGGTCATCGCGCCCCAGTTTGCCATCGATGGACGGCATTCTTGCAATAGATTTTCTTTACCAACGCCGAAGAAACTTTGCTTTGTCCCGGTGCGGCTTTCCCGGTTACGGTCCCCGCGAACCCCAACAGGAGATATGTCCCATGGCCCAACCGGTCCATCCCTATTACGAAGCGCACCGCGAGGCGATGGTAGCGGAAATGCGCCAGCGGCTGGACCTCGCCGCACCGATGATCCGCGCCCGCACGGCGCTGAGCGATCTCGACGGCATCGGGCGGGAGGCGATGGACGCGTTCGAGACCGTGATGTCCCAGCTTCCCGATGTCGGCGGTGCGGCGAACCGGATGAGCGATTTCTTCATGCGGTATCTCGGCTTCATGGCCATCGGCCGGGTACTGCGGCGGCGTGGTGTGCCGGTACCCGTGATCAGCGACATCGTGCGGGAGGTCTGCACGGCGCAGCTGCGCGCTGAACCCGAAGCGGACCGTCTCGCGGCGGGGCAGCAATACCTGTCACCGGAGAACCAAGCCGTGCTGCGGGAGCAGGCGGAGGGGAGCATGACCGAGGCCCACCGGACGGCCTATCCCGACGATTTCGCCTACGCGTTCGTCGAGCCGGGGCCGGACGACAGCTTCGAATTCGGTATCGACTACAAGTCTTGCGGTTTCTGCAAATTCGCCGCGCGCCATAGCGACGAGGAGATCTTGCCGGCTCTCTGCGGCCTCGATTTCGATGCCTATGCGGCGCGCGGGATCAAGCTGGAGCGGACGCAAACCCTGGCCGGGGGCGCCAGCCACTGTAACTTCCGTTTCTCGCGGCTGCCGTCGGAGTAGGGAGCCGTACCGTCCGATGCGCAGGGGCAACGGAAATCAAGCCGCTTCAGAAAATTATATCTCGCGATGGTTTTCAGGATTGTGGCTTCCGCCCTAAGCCGCAGCTTTCATCATCAGAACCATTGCCATCACTGCGATGGCGACAAGCCAGGACGTGCCCGCCCGCCACGCAATGACGACCCAGTTATAGGGCAGTTTCTCGCGTGAAATTGCGACCACCCCCGCGGATACAGCAATGCCGACATTGAGCGCAAAGGCAATGCCAAGATAGGCGAATGGTGAAATCTCGGAAATCAGATGACCGCTCAGCACGGCATTCGCCGCGATGACACCAATCACGGCAATGATGCCGCGCATCAAGGTGGTCGGCATTCTGAGCGCCGCAGCCCCAAGCAACCCTGTCGCGATGACCGCGCCATAGGCAGGCAGTGTCGGCGGTACCACGCCCCACAGACCCAGCATGGCGCCTGCGACGATGCCGCCAAGATAAAAAGGCCAAAGTGACGGAAACCCGTCCTGTTTCCAGATACCGGACAACAATCCGGCTGCGACCATCAGCAGCAACACCGGAATATCGGAAAAGACCGCCTGATTGCCGGACAGGAAGTCCTCATAGGCGTCCTGTCCGACGCCGAACTTGTGGGCAAGCGCTGGCGCCGGCGTCGCGATGAGGAGGGTTGCCGTCGCGAAATAGGTGCCGGATCGCCATGCCGCACGCCCGCGGTAACGGCGCGGGGAGCGCGATGAAATCATGCGACTCCGAACAGGAACGCTGCGCCGACAAGGGCGATGACGCCGCCTCCGGCGCGCACCGCCAATTTACCCGCGTCGCTCGCCATCAGTGTTCCGAAGAGAATGCCGCCCAAGTGAAGGAGGCCGGTGGCGATGACGAATCCGAAGGCGTAGGCGATCGGGTTGGCCGCTTCCGGCAACTCCGTACCGTGCGCGTGACCGTGAAATATCGAGAACAGCCCCACGAGAACCGCGGCAACAGCCATCGGGGCCTTGATCAGAAACACGATCAGCAGGCCGAGGACGACGCCGGAAAGGGCGATGCCGGTTTCAATGAAGGGGACAGCGATGCCGGAAACGCCGAGTGCGGCGCCGAGCGCCATAACGAGCGGGAAGACAATTGGAAGAATCCATATCGCGGGGCGCCCGAGCACGGCACCCCATAAACCCACCGCCACCATTGCGACAACGTGATCCCAGCCGAATATCGGATGCGTCAAGCCGCTCAGAAATCCGCCGGATATGCCTTCGCTCGTGTGGGCTAGAGCTGCCGGCGCCGTAAGGAGTAGAAGGATTAAGGAGAGGAATGTTCCGCGGAACGGATGACGCGTCATATCAGTTTCCTAAAGCTCAAACTGATCCCATTCTAAACCCGTCCGATTCGGTTGAAAAAGCGGTCTGCACCGGACACCGAAACGTGCGGGCGAGAGTGTTGCCTTTTTGCCGGACGGGGATGGCGAAGCGGTGCGGAAGGAAAATCCGCGTTGCCTGTGTCAGCCGGTATGCAATGCGGCGTTCACTTCTTTGATCGATCTAGTGCGACATCAGCACCGGGATCGACATCTCCTGCAGGACGTGACGGGTCACCCCGCCGAAAATCCATTCGCTGAGCCGGGAGCGGCCATAGGCGCCCATGACCAGCATATCGGCGCCGAAATCGCCGGCATAGGTCAGGAGCGCTGCGCCGGGATCGTCCGCCGCGTCGGTGAGCAGCTTTACCGTCACCGTGACGCCGTGATGGGCCAGATGCGCCGCGATATCCATGCCGGGGATGTCGCCGGCGGCATCCGCGGTGATGCTCACGATCTCGACCGTATCCGCTGCGGCCAGAATGGGCATCGCGTCGGAGGCGGCCCGCGCCGCTTCGCGGCTGCCGTTCCAGGCGACGACCACGCGTTTGCCGATCGGCTTGTTCTCCACCCCGTAGGGGGTCACGAGCACGGGACGGCCGGAGCGCAGCACCAAATCGATCGTGCTGATCTCGAAAGGTTCCCGTTCGTCCGTGTCCTGCCCCGTCACGGTCAAGTCCACATACCGGGCGTGTGTCCCGACAGTTTCGGTCACATTGCCTTCGCGCTCGACCCAGCCGCTGCGGCCGGTCCAGCCGGCGCGGCCCACCGCCGAATCGAAACTCTCTTTCGCGGCTTTCACCGCAGCGTTTTGCTGGGCTTCGAAAGGGCCGCGCACGATGTCAGGGACAGAGGCCATGCTATAGGGTGGCATCATCGGAACGGCGCGGACGCCCAGCCCGGTGAGATGCGCGTCATGGGCAACGCACAGCGCGACGGCCGTTTCCAGCCGAAGTTTCGATTGCGCCGTGTCCGTCACGTGCACCAGTATATTTCTCAGACTCATCCTCACTCCTCCGCTTCGTACCCTCCATATGGGGATGCGATGCGGTTTACGACATGATTTGGATCATTTCCTGTCCCGCCTGGGACCTGGCGAAGAAAGCGAAAATACATGACCAAGAAACAAGTTTTCTATTTCAACTTCCTTACCAACCCGGGGGCCTTCGAGGAGACGCTGACCCAGGACGGCGACGTCGAACTGACGAAATTGACGCATGATATGCCGGATGCGGACATCGACGCGGTGCTGCAACAGGCGCATGGCTACCAGATTCGCGGCAATTGGCGCGACGTGCCGGACGACTATCGCGGCCATGCGGCGCTGATCGCGCGCTGTCCGAACCTGCTGGCGATTTCCACCGGGGGCGCGGGCTACGATACGATTCATGTCGACGATTGCACGGCCGCCGGGGTGCTCGCGGTCAACCAGGCGGGTATGAATGCGGAGGCCGTCGCCGAACATGCGGTCGGCATGATGCTGTCGCTGACCAAGAAGATCGCTCAGGTGAACCAGGCGCTGCGCCGCGACCGGGACTGGGTGCGCCGCGACTACATGAACAATGACATCCACGGCAAGACGCTGGGAATCGTGGGGTTGGGTCAGATCGGCGCGCGGGTGGCGGAAATCTGCCGTCTCGCCTTCGGCATGAAGATCCTGGCGGTGCATCCGCGCCTGACGGCCGAGCAGGCGGCAGAGCGCGGGGCCGAGCTGGTCTCCTTCGAGACGGCGCTGGAACAGAGCGATTTCGTGCTGGTCGCCTGCGGCCTGAACGACGAGACGCGCGGCATGTTCGGCGCCGAGGCCTTTGCGCGCATGAAGCCGACGGCCTATTTCATCACCATCGGCCGCGGCGGTATCCATGACGAAGCGGCACTGGCGGACGCGCTTACAGAGGGCCAGTTGGCGGGGGCCGGACTCGATGTCTGGATCGAGGAGCCGCCGCCACTCGATCACCCGCTGCTGAAGTTCGACAACGTCTTCGCCTCGCCGCATATCGCCGCGATCACACCGGAAAGCGCCTTGAAGGCGATGACGGAAGCGGGCCACCAGTGGCGCCTGATCCTGTCGGGCCGGCGGCCGCCACGCCTGGCCAATCCGGACGCATGGCCCGCCTTCCGCGAGCGCTACGAGCGGATCATGGGCCGTCCGGCGGAAGACTAGTCCACCACCACCGGGTCGATTTCATCGATGATCCAGCGTGCGAGGGCGGTCATGCGGGCGTCCTGGTGCTGCTGGCCCATCACCTGGGCGCCGACCGGCATGCCGCCGACGCTCATCAGCGGCATCGTCACGCAGGGCGCGAACAGCATCGAGCTGGGGGTGTTGAAGATCGCGTCGCCGGTCGGGCGCGGTGCCAGCGGCTGACCCTGGATATCGCCCGGCCAGAGCGGCGCCGGGCCGGGACAGCTCAGCGTGATCATGGCGTCGGCCAGATTGCCGATCGCCGCATGGGCGCGCTGCGCGGCCTCGCGGGCCAGGATCGCGGCGCGGTAATCGTCCGGCGTCATGGCTTCCGCCTTGGCCAGTGTGGCCTTGGCCCGCTCGCTGACGAATTCGCCCTTGAGGTTCACCAGATTGCGCTGTGCCCAGCGGTTCTCCCAGGGCGTGATGTTGCCGGTGATGGCGGGCGCTTCGACGACCGCCTGTTCCAGCTTCTCGACCAGCGGATGGTCGGCGCGGCGCAGCAGGGTGACGCCGGCGCGCTGCAGATTCTCCAGAAGCCCTTCGAAGGCGACCTTGCTTTGATCGTCGAGCACGGCCCAGCCCGCAGTTTCCAGTACGATCAGCGTGTGCGGCTTCGCGGCGGCCGGCGCGCTTGCCGGGCCGAACAGGCCAAGCGCCCCGCGGTCGCCACCGGCGCGCTTGGCGATCTCGATCGCGACCTGCCACATATCCTCGATGCAGCCGGCATGCGGGCCGTGCGTGCTCATGCTCGTCGCCTGGCGTTCGCCGCGGTTGATGCCGCCCTGGGTCGGCTTCAGCGCGACATTGCCGCAATAGGCCGCGGGCCGGATGATCGAGCCGCCGACCTGGGTGCCGATGGCGGTCGGCACCATGCGCGCCGCCACCGCGGCGGCCGAGCCGGAGGAGGAACCGCCCGGCGTGCGGGTCGGGTCGAACGGGTTCGTGGTGGCACCCGGGTGCGACCCGCCGAGCTCCGCCGTCACCGTCTTGCCGAGCACCACGGCGCCGGCCTCGCGCAGGGCCCAGACGGCGGCATTGTCGTTCTTCGGGAAGTTGCCGGCATAGGCCTCGCAGCCCATCTGCGTCGGCATGTCCTTGGTTTCCAGCAGATCCTTGATGCTGATCGGCAGACCGTCGATGGCCGACAGGGTCTTGCCGTCCTTGTAGCGCTGCGTGCTGGCGTCCGCGGCCTCGCGCGCACCCTCCTCGTTCAGCGCCACATAGGCCTTCACCTCCGGTTCGCGGGCGGCGATGGTTTCCAGGCAGCGCTCCAGATAGGCGCGTGGCGTGTCGGAACCGTCCTGAAATTTCGGCACGGCGTCGTGGAATGTGAGCGCCTTGAAGGTCCTGGGATCGTAGCTGTCGGCCATGGTTTTTCTCCCTGATACGTCCGGCCGATCTTGGCAGGTAAGCGGCCGGGCTTCAACGCGGCGCGCCGATTGGCTACAGTTGGCGCAAGCGCAACCATTTTGGAGCCCGACCGATGCCCGCACGCCCGGCCCCCTTCAACGGCATTCGCCATGTCGCCTTCGTCGTCCCGAACCTCGAGGAATGCGAGAAGTTCTATACCGAGGTGATGGGTATGGAGATCCTAAGCCGCGCCAACGAGAACCTCGTCTACCTGACCTGCGGCAACGACAATCTGTCGCTCGCCCGCGCCAAGAAGCCGACCGATGGCAGGAGCTGCTTCGACCATTACGGCTTTATCGTCGGCACGAAGGAAGAGCTCGACGGCTGGTACGACTATTTCAAGGCGGAAGGCGTCGACGTCATGGATCAGCCGCACGACCATGCCGACGGCGCGCGTAGCTTCCACGTCAAGGATCCGGCCGGCAACGTCATCCAGCCGATCTATCACCCGGCGATTTCGGGACAGACATTCAGCTGACCGGCGCGCCTCAGCCGCCGAGCTTGTAGGTCTCCGCCGCGACGTCGTGATACAGCTTCGCCTTCTCGGCGGCTGAATAGTTCGCGGTCAGCCGCTTGAACGAATTGTACAGCACGTTGTAGCTGCAGCTCAGCTTGTCGACCGGGAAGTTCGATTCGAACATGCAGCGGTCCACGCCGAACTTCTCGATCGTGTATTCGTAATAGGGCCGGGTTGCCTCGCACAGCGCTTCGCTGGTCGGCGGCTTCGGCTTCTCGTGCCAGGCGAAGCCGTTCACCTCCATGTTGATGCCGCCGAGCTTGGCGCGGACATTCTCACAGCGCGCCAGATCGTCGATCGAGCGCTGCCACTCGGCGAAGACTTCGTCGCCCTTGCCTTGATAGGGCCCGATGCCGATCGGGCCGCCGAAATGATCCAGGATGATGATCGTGTCCGGGAAGGCGCGCGCCAGATCGGCGACGTCGGGGATTTGCGGATGGTAGCACCAGGCCTCGTAGCTGAGATTGCGCGGCGCCAGATGTTTGAAGCCGGCGCGGAAATCGTCGCGCAGGACCATGTCGCCCGGCGGGTTGGTGCGGTGGTTGCAGACACCGTCATGCTTGTCCCAGGCCATGCCCAGACGGATGCCCTTGAAACGGTCCCCGCCGGCCGCGATCTGAGCGTCCAGCACGTCCGCCGCCGCATCGCCGATCTTCAAATCGCAGGTGCCGATGATGCCTTGCGCAACCCGCGAGTCGCCATAGAGGCCGGAGGCGCTCATCGCCGCGATCCCGCGCACGAACTCGGTCTCGCCGACCGCCTTCATCGGCTCCGGCCCCTCGGTCTTGAACATGGCGCCGCATTCGATGAAGACCGTGGAGACGATGTTGTGCCCCGCATTGAGATCTTCGAGGATCTCGTCCAGGAGATAGCGCGGCTGAGTGTGCTCGGTCTTGAACTCCCACAGATGGTGGTGCGGATCGCAGATCGGCAGATCCGGCTCCAGCGTTTCCTCCACCGTCAATGCCAGCCAGTCGTCATGCGTGCCCATCGTCCGCCCCTTTTTGCGCTGTCTCGGTTCGAATAATTACTGAAACCCTTTCCGGCCGCGCTGTCAAAGCGGCGGCGATCGGTTAGAGTGCGCCGTCACATTTAGGCGAAGGAATTTCATGGCTTCGGAAACGCTCAACGCGGTGCGGCGCGGCTTTTACCTGGACTCGGTGGCGCTCATGCGGGTCGCGCGGGCGGTGTCGGAACGGCCCGGGATCGAAGAAGCCGCCCTGATGATGGGGACGCCGGCGAATCGCGACCTGATGCGCGACGCCGGTATTCTGAGCGAAGAGGGGGAGGGCGCGGAGCCGAACGATCTCGTGATCGCGGTGCGCGCGGCGGACCGATCGGCCGCGGAAGCCGCGCTCGCTGAAGCGGCAAGCCATCTTGACCGGCCGAAGGTCTCCGGCGACGCCACTGAATGGCGGCCGAAGACCTTGCGGCAGGCCGTCAAGATGGCGCCCGACGCGAACCTGGCGCTGATCTCGGTGCCGGGCGACTACGCGATTGCGGAGGCCCGGAAGGCCATCGGCCGCGGTCTGCACGCGATGATCTTCAGCGACAATGTACCGGTCGCGGCGGAGCGCGCGCTGAAGGAAGAGGCGCGCGGCAAGGGATTGCTCGTGATGGGTCCGGATTGCGGCACCGCGATCCTCGGCGGCGTGCCGCTCGCCTTTGCCAATGCCGTGCCGCGCGGCGATATCGGGATCATCGGTGCGTCGGGCACCGGCATTCAGGAGGTAAGCTGCCTGATCGCGCAGAATGGCGGCGGGATATCGCACGCGATCGGCGTCGGCGGCCGCGATCTGTCGGCGGCGGTCGGCGGCATCACGACCCTGATGGCGATGGATCAACTGGACGCGGATCCGGCGACGACTAGCATCGTCCTGATCTCCAAACCGCCGGCGCCGGCGGTTGCGGAACAGGTTGTAGCCCGCATCGCCGAAAGCCCGAAACCCTATACCGTGTGCTTTATCGGCGGGGGCGGTCAGGATTTGCCCGGCAACGCGACAGCGGCAGCAACCTTGAAGGACACCGCGATGCTTGCCTTGGGCGTGACGAAGGAGACGCCCGCCGATATCGCGGCCACGTCGATCGGCGGCCGGTCTGTTCTCGGCCTGTTTTCCGGCGGGACCCTCTGCGCCGAAGCCCAGATCGTTTTCCGGGACGGCGGTGAAGCCGTCGTTTCCAACGCGCCGGTGCCGAACGCAGGATCCGACGGTGCCGTCGGTCATCGTTTCCTCGATCTCGGCAGCGACGAGTACACCCAGGGACGGCCGCACCCGATGATCGATCCCGGCGTGCGCGACGCGCCCCTGGCCGCGGCGCTGCGGGATCCGGCAGTCGGTGCGGTCTTGCTCGATATCGTCATCGGCTATGGCGCGCATGCCGACCCGGCGGGTCATCTGGCGACGCAGCTCGCCTCGCAAGATCGCAACGAAACAACGGTTATCGCATCGGTAACCGGAACGGACAGCGATCCGCAAAAGCGCAGCGCGCAGGAAACGGTCTTGCGGTCCGCGGGCGTGACCGTCCTGCCGTCCAATGCGGACGCCGCGACCTACGCGCTCGCTTGCCTGCGGGCGGCTTCGTAACGATGCTGCAGACGGTTCGATCCCGGCGGGGCATGGTCGTCGCGCCGCATCACCTGGCGGCCCGTGCCGGTGCCCGCGTGCTGGAGGAAGGCGGTAACGCCATCGAAGCGATGGTCGCCGCGGCGAGCACCATCGCCGTCGCCTATCCGCACATGAACGCCCTGGGCGGCGACAATTTCTGGCTGATCCACGCACCCGGTCGCGATGTCGTCGGTATCGATGCCTGCGGTGCGGCCGCGGGCAAGGCCGATCTCGCCTTCTATGCCGGACATGATTCGATTCCGGAACGGGGGCCCCTGGCGGCGCTGACGGTGGCGGGCGCCGTCTCGGGGTGGCAGGAGGCCTTGACCGTAAGCCGATCCGATTGGGGTGGGACCTTACCCCTGACCCGGCTGCTCGAGGAGGCCGCGTTCCTCGCCGAGGACGGCATCGCCGTTACCCGGACCCAGGCTGCCAACACGGCCGGCAAGCTCGCGGAATTGAAGGACGCGCCCGGCTTCGCCGAAACCTACCTGGATGCCGGAGCGCCGCCGCGAGAAGGGGACAGGTTGCGCCAGCCGCGTCTCGCGGAGACGCTGCGCCGATTGGGCCGGACGGGGCTGGACGATTTTTATTGCGGCGGGCTGGCGCAGGCGATTGCCGCCGACCTGTCGCGTGCCGGATCCCCGCTCGCGCTGGCAGACCTGGAACGGCACCAGGCGCTGCGGGTCGCGCCCTTGACCGCGACCGTCGCGGGCCACCGTCTCTACAACATGCCGCCGCCGACACAGGGGCTCGCGTCGCTGATGCTGCTCGGCATCTACGCGCGGCTCGGGATCGCGGAGGCGGAGGGATTCGACTTCGTGCACGGGCTGGTGGAGGCGACCAAGCGCGCCTTCCGTGTCCGGGACCGGCACGTGACCGACCCGGCCTATATGGACGCCGATCCCGCGTCGTTCCTGGAGGATGCGGCGCTCGACGCGATGGCCGCGGATATCGACCCGGCCCGCGCATTGCCCTGGCCGGAAGCCTCCGCGAAGGGCGATACGGTATGGCTCGGCGCCATCGATGGCGAGGGCCGGGCGGTCAGCTTCATCCAGAGCATCTATTGGGAATTCGGCTCCGGCACCGTGCTCGACGAGACCGGTATCACCTGGCAGAACCGCGGCGTGAGTTTCAGTCTGGATCCGGGGCACCACAACGTTCTGAAGCCGTTCCGGCGACCGTTCCACACCATTCAGCCGGCCTTGGCCCAGCTTCCGGACGGCCGGGTGATGGTCTATGGCACGATGGGCGGGGAGGGTCAGCCGCAGACCCAGGCCATGCTGTTCGCCCGTCACGTGCTGCATGGCCAGGACCTGCAGGAGGCGGTGAGCGCGCCGCGCTGGCTGCTCGGCCGGACCTGGGGGGCGGCGGCCACCAGCCTCAGGATCGAAGACCGGATCGACCCGGCGGTCATCGCGGCGCTGCGCAAGGCGGGGCACGAAATCGAAATGGTCGGACCGTTCGACGAGGTCATGGGCCATGCCGGCGCGCTGGTCTGGCATCCGGACGGCCTGATGGAAGGGGCCGCGGATCCCCGCAGCGACGGACAGGTGGCCGCGTTCTAAGTGCTATCTACGCCTTGTATGCGGTTTTGAAATCACGCCGAAATCGGGAGCGGTCGCGGCGCCGCTTTGCGGCCTTGATCTGTGCTATTTGCTCTTTTTGGCGTTGTCGTTTTGGGGGACAGGACGCGGTGGCGGTTTCGGCGCGCGCTTCGTCTTCCTGGCGATCGCTTCGGCCAGCAATATGCGGACGAGCGTTTGCGACCCGATGATTCTGACGGTCACCGCGAGATCTCCGTCACGTTTACGCCGTCACGGCCCCCTGCACCCGTTTCATCCGAAACACCGGTCAGAAAGTGGACCATCGACTGCAGGCGATGCTGTTCCATATCCCTCCAAAAACTCGTGTACCGACCGCCGTGCGGGCACAGCGCGTTGCGCTTCTGATGCGAGGTGAGGCGGCGTTTCACCCTTTCCTGAAATCGTGCCAGTACGTTCCTGGCGGTCTCAGGGTCCATCGCGTCCAGAAAGCAGAATTGAATCGCTTCGGCGGCGGGCAAGGCGGAGGGTGCGAGGTCTTCCGGCCGGCTCAGGATCAGGGCGCGAATCCTGTCGACCCCCGCCGCCGTCGCCGTCACATGTTCATCAGCGATATGGTTCCCCGTGCGCCGCAGCCCGCCCTCGGCCAATTGCCGCTCGATCACGGCGGCGATGACGCTGGCGGTCGGTTGCCAATGTTCCGGCACCAATGCTTTGGCGATGGCGGCGATCCGGTCGGGCTCGATCGGACCTTCGCTTGCGATTCCCAGAACGGCCAGGTCGGCGATGGAGGCGGTGGTCATATAAACATCCTCTCCAATCCACAATTTGTTGCGAATGATTATCAAATACAGTGTAACGCCGCCTGGATTTATCGCAAGTGATAATCATTCGCATTATAAACTTTTTAGCCGTCCCACCCACACCGGGTCGCGAGAGCCGATCGCGTGCAAAGAAAAGTCAGGGCGTGCGCCGACCGGTGATACGCTTTAGCCGTCGAGAAACGCGCCGATGCGGGCCGCGACATGTTCGGCGTCCGGGCCGATGCCGTAGACGACACCCGACCGACGCGTGTGCAGATAGTTGAGGCCCAGAAAGTACAGGCCAGCTGCGGCGGTTTCGCCGCGCTGCGTGACGGGGTACCCGTAGCCGTCGAAGATGCCGGCGTCGATCCATGAGAAATCGAACCCGAAGCCGGTCGCCCAGATCACGGTTGTGATCCCGTCCTCTTTGAGGTTCAGCACGTCGGGTTGCGGGACCGCTGCCAAATTGTCGAGCGGATCATGCGCAGGGTCGTCTCCCGTGTCGGGTGGGATGGGCAGGCCGTTGCGCGCGATATAGGCGTCTATGTTCCGGCAGAGCCGTTCGGATGACCGATCGGCGAAGGTGATGTTCTCATGCAGGTCGGTCGCTAGCCGCAGTGTTTGGCCATCGATGTCCTGTACGCGTCCGAGCAGGCGGACGCCGTCGCGGTGGAATTTCTGCAGGCTGACCGTGTGGCCGCCGCGCCAGCCGGTATATTGCGGCTGGCCGCCAAAGACTTGGCGCGGATCGTCGAGATCGCTCGCTTTGCGGTCCATCAGGCCGAGCGGTTCATACCAGCCGATGATGTCGCGGCTGCGATAACGGCGGGGTATGCGGCTGACCCGCCCGGTGGATAGGAAGATGTCGCGGCCGGCGGTCTGCAAGTCTTCCACGATCTGCATGCCCGATTGCGCCGAGCCGACGACAAGGATTTTGCCGTCCGGCAACTGGTCGGGGTTGCGGTAGTCCGCGGCGCTCAGGGCGTGAATCTCCGGATCCAGGGCGGCGGCCGACGCGGGAATATTCGCGGTCTGATGGGTCGAGGTGGCGATGAGGAGGGCCCGTGCGGTCATCGCTCCAGCCGAGGTCTCAAGACGCCACCCGCCCTCCGACGGGACCGCATGCCGTGCCTCGATACCGGACCGGACCGGCACGCCGAAATCCGCGGCGTAACGGGTGAGGAGCTCGACAAAACCATCGCGTTCCAGGAATCCGTCCGGATCGCCGCCGTCATAATCGCGGTCCGGCAGGTTCAGGGTCCAGTTGGGGGTGTTCATGCAGAAACTGTCCCAGCGTTGCCGCCGCCAGCTGGCGCCGACCTCGTGCTTCTCCAGAACAGTGTGATCGATGCCGCGCCGGGACAGGCAGACGCTGGCGGCGAGGCCGGCTTGACCGGCCCCGACGATGATGACGTCAGGCATGGATTAGATTGTGTCCACTAGTTTTCGTCTGGCGTCGTGATCAACGAGCGGTCCATTTCCATGCGGAAATCGATATAGCCGAGCGAGGGCGGTTTGACGCCGGAGATGCTGACCATGTTGTGCGTCTGGCCGCGATGATGCGCCTGATGCTGCGCCAAATTGGTGAAATAGATGTGCTTCGGCACTTCGCGCCGGTCGCGCTTGTCAAGACCCAGGGTCCAAAAGACGAAGTTCTCGTCCAGACGGTCGGCGTCGACCTCTTTGGTCAGGGCGATCCAGCGCTGATCCTCCTCCGCCTGATGCGCGGACAGCGCGGGCAGGTCGTCATGCAGCGTGTCGTCCAGCCCGCCGAAGGTCGAGTCGATACCTTCGATTCGCTCGCGATACAGGATATCGACCAGCAGAATGTGGTTGAGCGTGCCGAGGATCGAGCCGAAAAAGGCGCCCCGGTCCAGTGCGATGTCTTCCGCGGACAGTTCCGCGCAGATGCCGTGCAGGCGCTTATTGGCCCAGGCGTTGTACTGCGCGAGGATATTCGGATGTGCCAGCATGGTTTCGGTCTCGTTCAGTCTTCAATGTCTATTGGGAGGATGAGATATCGGTGCCAGAGGGGTCAAATGCGCCGCGCTAGCCGCCCAGCTTCTCCAGCATGTCCGCTACCATCCCGGCGAGGTCGTATTTCGGCGCCCAACCCCATTGCGCGCGCGCTTCGCTGTCGTCCATGGAATTCGGCCAGCTTTCCGCAATCGCCTGGCGCACCGGATCGACATCGTAGGCGATCGTGAAGTTGGGGATATGGACCCGGATGGCGTCGGCCAGTTCCGCCGGGGTGACGTTCATCGCGGTCACGTTGAAGGCGTTGCGGTGGGTCAGCGTCGCCGGATCAGCTTCCATCAGCGCGATGGCGGCGCGCGTGGCGTCCGGCATGTACATCATGTCGAGCCGCGTATCGGCCGCCAGGAAGCAGGTATACCGGCCGTCGCGCAGCGCGTGATAGAAAATCTCCACCGCGTAATCCGTCGTGCCGCCGCCGGGCGGCGTGACGTAGGAAATCAGGCCGGGATAGCGCAGTCCGCGCGCGTCCAGACCGAAACGGTGGGCGTAGTAGTCGCACAGCAGCTCGCCCGAAACCTTGCTGACCCCGTAGATCGTGTTGGGCCGCTGCAAGGTGTCCTGCGGCGTATCGTCGAGCGGCGTGCCGGGCCCGAAGGCACCGATCGAGCTGGGGAAGAACAGCGCGCAGTCTCGCGCCCGTGCGGCTTCCAGCACCGCGTACAGGCTGCCCATATTGACGTCCCAGGCGGCCTGCGGATCGGCCTCGCCGGTCGCCGACAGCATCGCGGCCAGATGGTAGATCGTGCCGATCCCATGCCGGTCGAGCAGGTCGCCGAGTTGCCGGGTGTCGGTGCTGTCGAGATGCTCGACGAGGCCCTCATCGCTCTCGGGCCGCTTGCGGTGGAAGGTCGCGACGACCGCTTCCGCACCGTGGCGCTGACGCAGGGCGGGGACCAGTTCCGAGCCGATCTGCCCCTGCGCGCCGGTCACCAGTATTTTCCGCATCCTTGCCGCGCCTCCCATTGCCCTCCACAATACGATACCGCTGCCGGTGCAGAACAAGGAACTGAATTCGATGACCGAGTCCGTGCTCTCTTTGATCCCGAACAACTACCTAAAATTCGGCATCTTCCTCGCGCCTTTCCAGGGCATGAAGGAGAACCCGACCCAGGCGATGCATCGCGATATGCTGCTGCTCGAGCATCTCGACGATCTCGGCTATCACGAGGCGTGGATCGGCGAGCATCACTCCGGCGGCATGGAAATCCTCGCCTGCCCGGAACTGTTCATCGCGGCGGCGGCGGAGCGGACCCGGCATATCCGGCTCGGCACCGGCGTCGTGTCCTTGCCCTATCACAACCCGTTCACGGTGGCGGGGCGGATCACGCAGCTCGACCATATGACGCGCGGCCGCATGATGTTCGGCGTCGGGCCCGGCGCGCTGACCGGCGATGCCTACCGCATGGGGATCGACCCGGCGGAACAGCGCCGCATGATGAACGAATCGCTCGACGCGATCGTCCAGCTGCTGGATGGCGAACTGGTCAATATGAAGACCGACTGGTTCCACCTGCAGGATGCGCGGCTGCAGATCCCCTCCTTCCAGGTGCCGCGGGTCGAGATGGCGGTCGCCTGCGCGCGCTCGCCTTCGGGCGCGCTGGCGGCGGGCAAGCACGGCATCGGCATGCTGTCGATCGGCGGGACCAGCGACGACGCGCTGGCCGCGCACGCCAACAATTGGCGTATGTGCGAGGAGGCGGCGGCGGAGAACGGCCAGAGCGTGACGCGCGAGAAGTGGCGGCTCGTCACCTTGATGCATGTCGCCGAAACGCGCGAGAAGGCCCGTGAGAACGTGAAGTTCGGCCTCGACGAATGGGCGCAGTATTTCCGCGAGATCGCGACCTTCCCGATCGTCCCCGCCGATATCGACGACGCCTATGAGTATCTGCTGGAAAACAAGATGGCCTGTATCGGCACGCCCGACGACGCCATCGCCTATATCGAGACCCTGCTGGAGGGCGCCGGCGGCTTCGGCGCGCTGATGCAGCTGGCGCATAACTGGGCCGACTGGGACGCCACCAAGCGCAGCTACGAGATGATTTCGCGCTACGTCTTCCCGCACTTCCAGAACACCAACTGGCTGCGCGACTACAGCTATGAATACAGCTTCAAGAACCGCGACGCCTTCGTCGGCGAAGCGGCGCAGGCGATCCAGACCGAAATCGACCGCTACCAGGCGCGCAAGAAGGGCGCGGCGGCGGAGTAGGCGCTCTTTATTTGAAAAGTTTGATCAGATTCGCATGGTTTTCGGATCGCCAAAGGCGATTCCGACAAACCATGATCTGATCTAGCGCGCGTAGTCGTCCATGCCGGCGCGTTCGAGCTGGCGCAGCAGCATCGGCCATTCCTTGCCGGCCTCGATGAAGCCGCCCTCGCCATACATCCTGAGGCCCATATCGATGGATTTCTGCTGCGTCTCGGGCGAGATCGCCTGCAGTTCCGCGCCGCCGGACATGGCGTCGATCTGGTGCCGGCAGGCGGTCTCGATGCGGTAGAGCAGGACGAAGGCTTCGCCCACCGTCTTGCCGACCGAGAGCAGCCCGTGATTGCGCAGGATCAGGATCGACTTGCCCTCGATGTCGCTGACGATGCGCGGCTGCTCGCTTTCATCGACCGCCGGGCCCTCGAAATCGTGATAGCCGACCCAGCCCATGATGGTCAGCGCCTTCTGGCTGTTCGGCAGCAGGCCGTGCTTCTGCATGGAGACCGCGGTGCCGTAGCGGCTGTGCGTGTGCAGCACGCAATGCCGGTCGTCGCCCGACATGTGGATCGCGCCATGGATGACGAAGCCGGCCGGGTTCATCGGATAGTCGCTGTCGCTGATCAGATTGCCCTCGCCATCGACCTTGATGAGCGAGGAGGCGGTGATCTCCTCGAAGAACATGCCGAACGGGTTGAGCAGGAAATGATCCCGCGTCCCCGGCACGCGCAACGAGAGATGCGTGTTGTTGAGGTCGGTCCAGCCATACAGCGCGCACAGCCGGTACGCGGCGGCGAGCTCGCAGCGCGCCTCCCATTCCGCCTCGGGCATCCCGGCGGGGGCGTTCGTCGATTGCGTGGCGATGCTGGCGATCTCGGCCATGACCTCTCCTCCTCTGTCGTGCGGGGCGAAGGATATCGCCGCGCGGCGATGGTGTCGATTCGGCCCCGTAGCGTCCATCAATGGCCGCGCCTATGATGGCGCCGCACGGCACGGAGGCGCGACATGCTCGATTTCTACTACTGGCCGACCCCGAACGGATGGAAGGTCTCCATCATGCTGGAGGAGTGCGGGCTGAACTACAATCTGATCCCGGTCAATATCGGCAAGGGCGACCAGTTCAAGCCGGAATTCCTGGCGATCAGCCCGAACAACCGCATGCCGGTGATTGTCGACAGCGACGTCGATGGCGACCCGGTCGCGGTCTTCGAGTCCGGCGCGATCCTCTACTACCTGGCGGAACGGACCGGCAAGTTCATTCCGAACGACTGGCGCGGCCGCAAGGAGGCGCTGGAATGGCTGTTCTGGCAGGTCGGCAATCAGGGGCCGATGGCCGGGCAGCTCAGCCATTTCGTGAACTATGCCGATGGCGGCATCGAATACGGCAAGAAACGCTACGGCAATGAGTACAACCGCTGTCTGGGCGTGCTGGAAAAGCGGCTGGCGGACCGGGAATACATCGTCGGCGACTATTCCATCGTCGACATGATCTGCTGGCCTTGGGTGCTGATCGCCAAACCGCTCGGCCAGTCGCTCGACGACTTCCCCAACGTGTCGCGCTGGCGCAACGCCATCAAGGGACGGCCGGCGGTGCAGCGCGGCGTCGATGTGGGCAAAGAGTTCCGCCGCGCCGGCCCGCCGAGCGACGAGGAGCGCAAGGTGATGTTCAATCAGACCGCCCAGACCGCGCAGGAGCAGGGCGGCGCATGAAACTGTTCTGGACCCCGGCCTCGCCCTTCACCCGCAAGGTCGTGGTCGCGGCCAAGGAGCTCGGCCTGTGGGAGCGGATCGAAATCCAGCCCACGGTCTGGCCGCTCGACTGGGGTTACGCCACGGTAAGCTTCACCCCGGGCCTGGCCGAGGCCAATCCGGTCGCGCGCATCCCGACCCTGGTGACCGATGACGGCGTGACGCTCGGCGATTCGACCTTGATCTGGCAGCATCTCGACCGCGTGGCGGCGGGGGCGAGCCTGATTCCGGACGGGGTGGCGGCGGATCGAATGGTGTCGCTCTACGCCGTCGCCGACGGGC
>JAPPPC010000145.1 GCA_028817685.1 Rhodospirillaceae bacterium | reverse complement strand
TTCGGGCGTGTCGGCCAGACAGTTGCCAAGGCATTGACTTTGGGCGGAGTAGACTATGTCGCCCTCGATCTGCACCATGGGCGCGTTACCCGGTGCCACCGCGAAGGTCTCTCGGTGTTTTACGGGAATGGCGCCGATATCGGCATTCTCAATGCTGTCGGCGCCGGCCGTGCGAGTGCTGCAGTCGTCACGACGGACCAGAGCGCTTCGACCGACCGGGCCGTGAAGGCCCTGCGGGACAGCTTTCCCGACCTCAAAATTTTCGTCCGGGCACGGGACCTGCGGCACCGGCAGATATTGACCCAAGAAGGCGCAACCTCCGTGGTTCCCGAAGCGCTGGAAGCCAGTATTCAGCTTGCGGGAATTGTGCTTCGCGCCGTCGGCACCAGCGTCGAAACCATCGATACGGTCGAGCAGGAATTTCGCCGCGACGACTACCTGGCCCTGGAAGAGATACAGGGTAACGACTGAGCCTATTTCTTCTTTCCTGAGCCAAGCATCCAAGTCGGGATCATGGCCAGCATGAAGACGATCACAAAAATCAGGAAACCATCCTGGAATCCGAGTGTCGTCGCCTGTGCCTCGATAACCTGCCCCAGGAAATGCAGGGCCCCCGGCTCGGTCACCGTCTCCGCCACGCCCGCTTCGCGCAACATTTGCCCGACGCCTTCTAACATCTCCCGGCTGGCGGCATTCGAAGAATCCTGCGTCGCCGTCAGGGCGTCGCTATGGAATTGGGTCCGCATCTGCACGAAGACCACCCAGGCATTGGTGCCGAGCGAACCGCCGAGCTGGCGACAGAAATTCACCATCCCCGCACCGGAATTGAGCTGTTCCGGCGGCAGGCTGCGCAACGCCGTGCTCATCAGGAATGGCATGGTAAAGGCCATCCCGAAACGGCTGATCATGTAGTAGATCATGACGTCGAAGAAGGGTGTGTTGACATCCGCATCGATCATCAGGGCGGAGCCCATCGCGAACAGGGTGAGTCCGACCATGATTCCCAAACGGGCCGAGATGGTATCGGCCAGCCGCCCTGTGAAAGGCAGGGCAACGGCGACGGCCAGCGCCGCGGGCATGATCACCAGCCCCGCGGCGAACGGTGTCATGTTCTGCACCAACTGGCCGAACACCGGCACGGCGTACCCGGTACCGAAATTGCCGATCCCGAAAATCAGGGTCACGATGATGATGCAGGTGAATTCCCGGTTCTTGAACAGGGTGAGATCGACCAGGTTCGAGCCTTTGCGCATTTGGGAGCGGATGAAGGCGACGGCGGCGACGGCCGCGATGACGAAATAGGTCACGATGCGGTCCGACACCCATCCGTCACGCTGGCCGTCGGTCAGCCCGGTCATGACGCAATAAAGCGTGACGATGACGAGGCCGTAACCGGTCCAGTCGAAAGGTTGTTCCTTGGCGTCGCGGTAGGACGGCATGAAGACAAGCCCGGCACCGAAGGCGATGAACACCAGCGGCAGGGGAACGAAGAAGATGGCGCGCCAGTTGAGCGCCTCGATCGCGATCCCGCCGAAAGCCGGCCCGATCGCCACCGCGAGCGACAATGCCATGCCATATAACCCCATGGCCGCACCGCGCCGGTCGCTGGGGAAGACCTGGAAGATCGTCACCATGACAAGCGGCTGGATCACGCCGGCGGAGAAACCCTGCATGGTGCGGCCGAGGACAACGAAGCTGTAATCATCGGCGAAACCGCAAATCAAGCTGCCGATCGTGAAGATGATCAGAGTGGCGGAGAACCCGATACGTTGCCCGAAGACGGCGATGACCCAGGCGTTCAGCAGCTGGCTCGTCGTCATCGCGACGTTGAAGGCCGTCGCCATCAACTGCGCCTGATCGAGGCCGATGCCGAACGTTCCCATCACGTCCGGTACCGCAACATTTACGATTCCCCCCGACACAACCATCACAAAGGACGCGGCCATGCCGGTGACGGTGACGAACAGCTGATAGGACGGTCCGAACCTGTCGAACAGATTGTCGACGGATTCGGCCCTCACGCAGGGGCTCCTGTTCTGAAATTCAAAGTGTCTAAACGTATTCGCAAAACGCCGCGATGCTATTGCACGCGGGGGAATATGCCTAGGGCATGCCGGTGGGTTATTGTTCTTGGCAACGGTTCAGCGGAACGGAGCAGGTATCGATGGGCGAGGTCAAGGTTCTCAACATTCAACGCATGTCCCCGGCGGAGACGGAGCGGGTCAAGGCGATCAGCCCGGCGATCCAGTACACGGACGCCGCCGGCTGGTTCGACGGCGAGATTCGCGAAACCTGGCCCGAATTCAATTCCAACCGCTACTTGCTGCCCGACGCCAACGGCGAAGGCACGCGCGAGGAACGCGACGCGCTGCTGGCGGAAGCGGAAGTCGTGCTGGGCGGCTGGCCCTTCCCGCTCGACCTTCGGGCCCGTGCACCGAAGCTGAAATGGTTCCACCAGCGCCCCGCCGGCGCCAGCAACCTGATGCTGGGCGACCTGTGGGGCAGCGACGTCACGGTGACCACGTCGCGCGGCTTCGGAAACACCCTACCCATCGCTGAATACGCGATCGCCGGCATCCTCCATTTCGCCAAGGGGCTGGAGCGCACCGCAGTCGATGCGGCGCGCGCGCAGTTCGACCATACCGCCTACAAGCCCGTGCTGATCGAGGGTAAGACCATGCTCGTCATCGGCGCCGGCGGGATCGGCCTCGATGTTGGGCGGCTCGCGGCTGCGCTCGGCATGCGCGTCATCGGCACGCGCCGTACGCCACCCGCTGCCGGTGAGGCGCTGCCCGCGGGATTTTCGTCGATCCACACACCAGACGCCCTGATGGACCTGCTGCCGGAAAGCGACTTCATCGCCGTCTGCTGCCAATGGACGCCGGAAACCACCGACCTGATCAACGCGGAGAGCCTCGCCGCCATGAAGCCCGGCGGCATCCTCGTGAACGTGGCCCGCGGCGAAATCATCGACGAGACGGCGCTCGCGGATTCGCTCGATGCCGGCCATCTGCGCGCCGCCATTCTCGACGTCTACACAGGCGAGTTTGAAGGGCCGCCGCCGGCGCGCCTCTGGAACCATCCCAAGATCATGATCACGCCGCACACGTCCAACCTGACAGACGTCAACCGCCACCGCGCCATAGAGGTTCTATGCGAAAACATGGAGCGCTATCTGAAGGGCGAACCTCTGATGAATGTCATTGACTGGGACGCGGGGTATTAGGTGAAACTCGCGGTCATCAACGACTATCAGGGCCTGGCGCGGGAGGCAGCGGACTGGTCGAGCCTGCCGGACACGGTAGAAACCGATGTTTATGCGCGCCGTGTCGAGAATGACGAAGCCGCCGCCCTGCTCGCCCCGTACGACATCATCGTTACCGCGCGGGAAGAAACTCTGTTCGACCGCGCGCTGGTCGATCAACTGCCCAACCTGAAACTCCTGGTCACCCACGGCCAGCGGAACGCCGCGCTGGATATGGCGGCGTTGGCGGCCCGACAGGTCACCGTTTGCGGCACCGGGTACGGATTTCCCATCGCCACGGTCGAACTGACCTGGGGCCTGATCCTCAGCCTGCTGAAATTCATCCCGCAGGAGGACCGCGCGATCAGCGAGGGACGCTGGGGCGATCATCTGCCGCTCGGGCTCAGCGGCCGGACGTTGGGGGTCGTCGGACTCGGCACGTTGGGCGGCGGTGTGGCGCGCGTCGGCAAAGCCTTCGACATGGACGTCATCGCCTGGAGCCAGAACCTGACACAGGAGCGCTGCGACGAACTCGGTGCGGAACTGGTGTCAAAAGACGCGCTGTTCCAGCGGGCGGATATCGTCAGCGTCCACCTCATCCTGGGCGAGCGGAGCCGTGGTGCGGTCGGCGCGCGCGAGATCGGCCTGATGAAACCGACCGCCCTGCTGATCAACACAGCGCGCGGCCCGATCGTCGATGAAGATGCGCTGATCGACGCGCTGCAGACGGGCAAGATCGCGGGCGCGGGGCTCGACGTCTACGATCAGGAGCCACTGCCGGCTGACCACGCGCTGCGTACCCTAGCGAACACCGTCCTGATGCCCCATGTCGGCGGCCGTACTCGTGAGAATTTCATCGCCCGCTACCGAGACAGCCTGGAAGACGTGCAGGCATGGTTGGACGGGAACCCAATCCGGGTACTGCAATAGATCCAATAACCGGAGACCTCCGATGAACGACTTCAACCCCTTCGCCGGCGCCGCACAAATCGCAGAGGATATCCGGATGCGCAAAACGACGGCGCGCGACGTGTTGGAGGTCTATCTAGCACGGGTCGAGCGCTTCAATCCGGCGCTCAATGCGATCATCTGCAGCGATGCGGAGGGCGCGCGGCAGCGGGCGGACGAACTCGACCGGCTTGGCGCGGAGGAACTGTGGCAGGGCCCGCTGCGCGGCGTTCCCATGACCATCAAGGAAAGCTACAATGTCGCCGGCATGCCGACGACCTGGGGCGTGCCCGACCTGAAAGACAATATCGCCGACAGCGATGCCATGTCGGTGGCGCGGCTGAAGGCCGCCGGCGTCAATCTGTTCGGCAAGACCAATGTGCCGCTGCTGCTTTCCGATTGGCAAAGCTATAACGATATCTATGGCGTTACCAATCACCCCTGGAACAAAACCTTAAGCCCTGGCGGTTCGTCTGGCGGCTCTGCAGCAGCCCTGGCGTCGGGCATGACGGCGCTGGAAGCCGGCAGCGATATCGGCGCCTCGATCCGCAACCCCGCGCATTATTGCGGCGTCTTCGGCCACAAGCCGAGCTACGGCCTCGTCACCCCGCGCGGCCATATGATGCCCGACGTGCTCACCTATGCCGATATCTCTGTCGTCGGTCCCCTCGCCCGCACCGCGCAGGATCTGCGCATCGCACTCGACGCGATGGCCGGCCCAGACGAGACAGAGGGCGTGGCCTGGCAGCTCAAACTGCCCTCGGCGACCAAACACCGGCTCGCCGATTTTAAGGTCGCCGTGATGATGTCGGAGCCCAACTCCTCGGTCGACAAGGAGATGACGGACGTGCTGCAGGCGCTGATCGATCAGCTTGCGGCGGCCGGCGCCACGGTCGACGACACGGCCCGCCCCGACGTCGACTGGTATCGGGCACACGAGCTCTACGTCCTGCTGCTGCGCGCCGCGACCTCGGCCCGCATGGCCCCGGAGATGATCGAAGCGCAGAAGGCGGAAGCGGCGACGCTCGCCCCTGACGGCGACAGCTACTATGCCCGTATGTTGCGCGCCAACACGATGAGCCATCCGGAATGGCTGCGTCTCAACAACGAACGCGCCCATCTGCGCCGCCGTTGGGCCGAATTCTTCGAAGACTACGACCTGCTGCTCTGCCCCGCCGCCGCTTCGGCCGCCCAACCGCACGACCATGAGGGCGAACGCTGGACCCGCACGGTGACGGTCAACAACGAACAGGTTTTGACGACGGATCAGCTCTTCTGGGCCGGTATCAGCGGCGTGGTCTATCTCCCCGCCACCGTGGCGCCTGCAGGTTTCACCCGCTCGAACCTGCCCGTCGGTATCCAGATCATCGGGCCGAACTACGGCGACCACACCTGCATCGAATTCGCGCGCTTGATCGAAGAGAACTGCGGCGGGTTCGTCCCACCACCCGGGTACGACTAACCGTTAATCGTACGAAATATCTTCCGCCGGCAAATGTCTCCAGCGCGTTCCTTGCTGCTGCTCCTCGTAATAATGCGCCGCAAAGCTGACCGAGCGCGGGGTGATCAGGAACATGCGGGTGAGCTGCCAGGGGAAGCCGAGATCGAGGATCACCGACGCACCGACGCCGTCCAGGTTGAGCGGGACGGTCTTGCCGGTTTTGGCGGTGATCTCCTGTTCGATCAGTTCCGCCAGCCGGCTGTGCGGGCCGAAGCAGCCTTCCTCGCGGGTGATCGCCAGCATCTTGGG
>JAPPPC010000720.1:2843-5966 GCA_028817685.1 Rhodospirillaceae bacterium | reverse complement strand
CGCCGTATCAATGATGTCTTTCACGCCGAAGGGGATACCGTGGAGGACGCCTTTGCGCGGCCCCCGGTCCAGCGCTTTGGCCTGCTGGCGCGCCGCGTCCGCGTCAAAATGTTTCCAAGCCCGTACCGCGCTTTCCCGCGCCTCGATCCGCTCGATACAGCTCTCAACCAATGTTTCGGCAGTCAGTTCGCCTGCGTCGATGCGTGCGGACGCCTCCGTCGCGGTCAATTCATGGGGTTCCGTCATCGCTGTCCTGCCTCCTCATTACCGGGTCCGTCCATCTTCTCATTTGGACGCGGCATTTGGCCAGGGTTTGGCGGGAAGCCGGGCCCCGGGATTGATCGCGGCTGTCTGGACAGGCAATATCCGCCTCCCGAGATACAACAGGAACGAACGATGTCCCATAAGGCCGCGTCCACCGCGCTCTCCCGCTTTACCGTGCTCGATCTAACCCGGGTCCGCGCCGGACCGACCTGCGTACGCCAGCTTGCGGACTTCGGGGCGGATGTCATCAAGATTGAACTGCCGGAGGCATTGGATGCGGCGGAAGGGCTTGGCGGCAAGCGACACGGTCCGGATTTCCAGAACCTGCACCGCAACAAGCGCGGCATCACGCTCAACCTGAAAGACCCGGAAGGGCTGAAGGTATTCATGCGGTTGGTCGAAAAGGCCGACGTTGTCGTCGAGAATTATCGCCCGGATGTAAAGAACCGGCTGGGCATCGACTACGAGTCGCTGCGCGCCGTCAATCCACGCGTCATTCTCGGCAGCATTTCCGGCTTCGGGCAGGACGGCCCCTATGTCGGGCGGCCCGGTTTCGACCAGATCGCGCAAGGTATGGGTGGTTTGATGTCGATCACCGGCGAGCCTGGCAAAGGCCCGATGCGCGTCGGCATCCCCGTCGCCGACCTCTGCGCGGGACTATTGTGCGCGCATGGCATCATGGTGGCCCTTCTGGAACGCGAACAGTCGGGCGAGGGGCAGTGGGTCGATTCCTCGCTGCTGGCGGCGCAAATCTTCATGCTCGACTTCCAGGCCGCCCGTTGGCTGATGGATGAGGATGTCGCGCAGCAGGCCGGCAACAACCATCCGACCAGCATTCCGACCGGCGTGTTCGAGACCAAGGACGGCCATATCAACATCGCGGCAACCGGCCAGGTTATCTGGGAACGGTTCTGCAAGGCGATGGATGCCGAGGAACTGATGACGGACGAACGCTATTCGACGGGCGCCGCGCGTTCGGAGAACCGGGATTCGCTGAACGAAGAGATCAATCGGCGGACCAAGGAGCGGGATAGCGCAACCTGGATCGAATTTTTCAACGAAGCCGGTGTCCCGGCGGGCGAAATCAATTCGATCGACCAGGTCTTCGCCGATCCACAGGTCCAGCATCTGAAAATGTCCGAAGACGTCCATTCCGAGGCGATCGGCGATTTCAACCTGGTCGCGCAGGCGGTCAAGCTGAGCCGCACACCGGGAACCATCGCGGTGGCCCCGCCGGAGCGCGGTGAACATACGGATGAAGTGTTGCAGGGGTTGGGGTTCAGCCCGGACGACATCGCCGAGATGCGGGAACGCAACGTCGTTTAATCGGCGTCAGACACGAAAGGAGCTTCCCAGATGCTTACCGAAAAGATGATCGCGGAGAAGCGCGGCGCTGTCGGCATCATGACCTTCAATAATCCGGAGCGGTTCAACGCCGTATCGATGGATATGTGGGAGGGCGTTGCCGAAATACTTGCCGATTTCGGCAGCGACGATGCGATCCGCGTCGTCGTCGTGACCGGCGCCGGCAACAAGGCGTTCGTGTCCGGCGCCGATATCTCGAAGTTCGAGGATGAACGGTCGTCGCAGGAGGCCGTAGAGAAGTACGCGGTCACCGTCGATGCGGCCTATAACGGCCTGCATCGTTTTCCGAAACCGACCATCGCGATGATCAACGGCTATTGCATCGGTGGCGGCGTCGGTCTCGCCGTGTGCTGCGACATGCGGATTTGCGCCGACAATGCGCGGTTTGCGATCCCGGCGGCGAAACTGGGGTTAGGGTATGGGTACGAGCATATTCGCAAACTGTCGGACCTGGTCGGCCCGTCCCGTGCCAAAGAGATCTTCTTCACCGCACGGCAATTCAACGCAGAGGAAGCGCTACAAATGGGGCTCGTGAACCGTGTCGTTTCCGGTTCAATGCTGCAGCCCTATGTCGACGATTACGCCGAAACCATCGCGGCGAATGCGCCGCTTACCGTCGCACAGGTGAAACACACGGTCGGTGAAATCCTGAAGGATCCCGAGGACCGCGACTTGGAGAAATGCGCGGATATGGTGCGGGCCTGTTTCGACAGTGCCGACTATGAAGAAGGGCGCAAGGCATTCATGGAAAAGCGAAAGCCTGCATTCCAAGCGCGTTAACGGCGCCGTCTTCCCAAACGAACCTGTTCCAGGGCAAAATCCGACAGCTTCAGCCGCAGCGGCGTTCCGCTGCGCCGATCCAACTTAGAACGTTGCAAACGTTCGTTTAATCAGCGGCTTGAAAGCCGCAACGGGCCTACTCTGCGGTCGACAAGGACGTCGCTTTCAGCCCCTTCGCGTCGCTCACTTCTTCGTAGTTGATCCGCTGGCCTTCTACCAGCGGCGGCATTCCCGCGCGCTCAACTTCGGTAATATGGACGAATGCGTCCTTTCCGCCCGTATCAGGCGTAATAAATCCGTACCCTTTCGTGGGATTGAACCACTTTACTGTACCGGTAGCCATAAAGCCTGTTCCTCTTCACTTTCAATCTGAATTCGGCCCATTCTGCGTGGCCGTTTCTGTTTCTATGTGCGCATCATGCGAGCGAGGATAGACAAACCAATTGAGTCAACTTTCTACGGCTGGTTACTCAAATCGTCCTATACACCCCCCAGAATATGATGCTGAAAAGGATTGTAGGACTGTTTATTTTCGCCATACAAGGAAATTTGGTTGCCTGATTTTGCAGGAAAGTACAGCGATACTGCCCTTTAACCGCAACCCAATTGATCTTGTTGGGTTTTAATGGACGCCGCTTTGAAGATTGGCGCCGTGCAGATTTTCTGCCGGCGCGCTTTTAGGAAAATGAACCGGGTTAACCGAGGCCCAAAGTC
>JAPPPC010000720.1:0-2833 GCA_028817685.1 Rhodospirillaceae bacterium | reverse complement strand
CCAAAGTCAATTTTTGGCAGCAGACAATTGCGTCCGCAATTAGTGGACCCGCATTCCAACCGGACCGAGCGCCGTATCAGGCCGCCCAGCGGTACCAACGGCGGCTTCGATAAGCCAATCGCACGCCGCGATCTGATGATCGGGACTGGCACTCATGGCGAACAGCTCTGCTTGGTCTAAATCGACAATTTCTGGGGTTTCCAAACGCTCTATAATCGCCGCAACGATTGTCGCCGCCAGCTGATGGGTGGCGATATTCACCGTTGTTGGCGACGATGGTGTTTTCTCGGCGGCAGCGACCGTCGTCTCTATCGTCGCCCGTCGTTGCTGCCAATCCTGCGTGAGGATACGATCCAAACAAGTATCGACGACGACGCGCGCGGCAGGCGGCAGCGCATCGTTCCAAAATGTCGACCGTTTCTTCGCATCCTGGACCATGAAAGCAGTCCTAAACGGCGTTGGTTAACATGCCGTTAAATGACTGAACGGGTGGGTTTTCTGGTTGGCCGCGTTGGCTTTCGCAAAATTTATCTAAAACTTTCCCCATCTACCTCGTTCGGGTGATGTCCTTGGATCGGATTTGATGTGAATTGCGCCCTACGTTCTGCGGATTTCCTGCGTCGGACGCAAATTTAAGTTCGGCACTGCCGTAGTAACGATTTCAGCACGTAGACGCATAACAAGATCACATTATTCACATCACGAAAGCCGGCATTTACCGGCAAAAAACTCGGAACAGGCATGAAACAATTATCGATTTGGAAGACATTTTTTGTACTGACGGGAGCGTGTTTGGCCGGGTTCGGGTTCAGCGCTCCCAGTCAGGCCATTCCCCATGACGGCGAAACACGGCTGTGTGGAAACTGCGGTGGGGTCAGTTTTTCCTGGTTTCACCGCGCCAACAGCAATCCGACAAGTGGCGGTGGCTTTTCCAAACAGATCCAGGACCGGACACAGGTCCGTTATGAATGGCTACCGGATGGCCCCGTAAGCGGGACGTCCCGGCAAATTTTCAACCGCGGCAGCTCTCGCATCCTCGAAAGCAGCATCAATGGGATCGACTTCACGGTCGATCTTTGGACGGACCACGCAGGCAATCGGACCGGTTCCGATGCGGGCGATTTGAACGTCCTGTTCGTACGCGACGATACGGTCGTCAATGGCGGCACGCATCTCGGTTTCGATCTGACGCACCGCGTTTCCGGGCGCTTCGGCTTTACGATCACCACGGCCGATGCGGTCATCTTCGACGAATTCATTTTCGATGAAGCCTTCGATATGGGATCGGTCGACAAGATCGGCAATGCGACCGACGGCAGCGGCGACGTGGGTACCTTCCTCTGGGGTTATACGGCCGGCCACGCCGGACAGGATTCGACGACGGTCTGTCTCGAAGGCACAAGCCAATCCTGCAATACGTTCATCGATGCGCTATACGGCGTGAATGGTGTCGGGATCGATCTTCTTTATACGGGAAGTTTTTCACCGGTCGCGGAACCCGGGGCCTTTGGTTTGCTCGCCATCGGGGTTGCCGGCCTTGCCGTCACACGCCGGCGTCGGAACACCTAGAAATCCACTCATTTTGCGTAATCGGCGGTTCCATTGGGGAGCCGCCGTTTTTGTTTTCCGATCCGTCGCAACGTGCTAACACCAAGCCGTTCAAAGATGACGGGCGATATGGACGAGAAAAAAGACAAGCCGACAGGTGAAGAAAAGCGAAGGCTGTACCTGATCTTTTTTTGCATCGCAGCCGGCGTCGAACTGGTGCGTTTTGCATGGAGCGCCGGGCCTTATCAACCGACGCTGATCGGCCTCGCCATCATGATCGCCGGCGTGCTCTTCTACGGCTATTCCTGGATTACTGATCGTTAGATCAAAGGGTTAGTCGACGCCCAGGCGTATTTTGGCAGGCGTTTCAAGCAAGCGCTGCCATCAAAATTTTCCGCACGACGGCATTTTTTCGGGGATAGGCCCGAAACGGCACGCCGTTTGCTTATCTAGTTGCGTGAAACCATTGCGCCATACCGGTGTGATGGCGGTCACATCGATAAAAGTCGAATAAAAATATATATTGATTTATATAAAATTTTAACTAAATGAACTTAAATTTAGATTTGCAATGATTCTTTCAACCGGAATTGGCCCGATAGCAATGCCGAGAAATCGCGCTATCACACCCGAATACCTCTACTATTTCGAGGCGGAGGGCGATTCCCGTGAAGACGCGCAACCGGAACCACAAGATCGTGCGCGTCCGGATAAATCCTCGCTCGCGGCACGGATCGGCCATGCGCTGTTATCCGGTCTGGCGAAAATTTGCCTCCTCCTGATTGCGATTGCTGCACCGCTGCCGGATACGGCAGCTGTTGCTGCTGACGAAAATCCGGTCGTTGCGGCGCGCGGCGCCGACACGCTTCGGGCGCAAATGAGTGCATTGCGCGGTGAACTGTCTGATTTGAAGCGGTTGCAGCGCTTCCTGGGTGATCTCACTGACGCGGACGGTTTGGCCCGCGCGAAGCACCTCATCGAAACGATGCCGCCACATGAAAAAGCAGGCGATGCCGCCTGGCGGATTGCCGCGATCACATCCTTGAACCTTGAATCCGGTATCGTGAGCAGCGTCGATATCGACAATGGCTACCGTCTCGGGAAGGGAGCAATCGGCTGGGATTTCGGCCCCGACGGTGCCACCGTTCATAGAGGCTTCACACCCGTGACGCCGACCGATCTGGGTGGTGCGACACCGGCCAAAGGCGTCCGCGGGACGACGCCGTTAACCGATGGGATCGCCGCCCTTGAGTCGTTTCAAGGGTCTTTGCCGCACGGCTTGTAC
>JAPPPC010000281.1 GCA_028817685.1 Rhodospirillaceae bacterium | reverse complement strand
GGCATGCAAAGACTCCTCGACGGTTGAAACGGCGCGCCCCCCACGCGTTCTCGACCGGGGATAAACCATATGCATGCACCACGCACAAGTGCGAGAGCCGATTTCCGGAGGCTTGCCGCATCGTTGACAGCAGTCGCTCGGGACCTTATGTGACTGCGTAAGTCCTTTTGTAATATTGTATTAATCAACGGCGCCTAGTTGTTACCGCGTCTCAACCCCTGATCCGAGGTTCTTTCATGATCGGCGGCATGCTCCGACGGGTTTTTGGATCACCAAACGACCGTTTCGTCAAATCCCTGCAAGGCACAGTCGACGCGATAAACGCGGCGGAAAGCGAAGTCGAATCGCTTGATGATGAAGCGCTGCGCGGTCGGACGGATTGGCTGCGGCAGCGTCTCGCCGACGGCGAAAGCCTGGACGACATCCTGGTGGACGCGTTTGCAACGGTCCGGGAAGCGGCCAAGCGAGCCTTGGGACAGCGTCACTACGATGTGCAGCTGCTGGGCGGCATGGTGCTTCATCAGGGCAAGATCTCCGAGATGAAAACCGGTGAGGGCAAGACCCTTGTCGCCACCGCAGCGGTCTATCTGAATGCCTTGGAAGGCAAAGGCGTTCACGTCGTCACGGTCAACGACTACCTGGCCAGCCGCGACTCCGAGTGGATGGGCCAAGTTTATAAATTTCTCGGCCTGACGGTCGGGTGCATCGTCCACGGGCTGAACGACGAAGAACGGCGCGAGCAGTACGCCGCCGACGTGACCTACGGCACCAACAACGAGTTCGGCTTCGATTATCTGCGCGACAATATGAAATTCAGCCTGGAGGAAATGGTCCAGCGCGAATTCAACTTCGCGATCGTCGACGAGGTCGATTCGATCCTGATCGACGAAGCGCGGACGCCGCTGATCATCTCCGGCCCGACCGACGATTTCTCGGAGATGTATTTCAAAATCGACAAGCTGATCCCGCAGCTCGTCGAAGAGGACTACGAGAAGGACGAGAAACACCGCAACGTGACGCTCACGGAGCAGGGCACCGAGCATATCGAGCAGTTGCTGAAAGAGGCCGACATGCTCGAAGGCGGCGGCCTTTACGATGCCCAGAACATCTCCACCGTGCATCACGTGAACCAGGCGCTGCGGGCCCACACGCTGTTCCATCGGGACAAGGACTACATCGTCAAGGACGGCAAGATCGTCATCATCGACGAGTTCACCGGACGCATGATGGAAGGCCGCCGCTACTCGGAGGGCCAACATCAGGCGTTGGAAGCGAAGGAAGGCGTCACCGTCCAGCAGGAAAACCAGACGCTGGCGTCGATCACCTTCCAGAACTATTTCCGGCTCTATCCGAAACTGGCCGGCATGACCGGTACGGCAACGACGGAAGCCGGCGAGTTCGCCGAGATCTACAGCCTGGAAGTGATTGAAATTCCGACCAACAAACCGATGGTCCGGGACGATCAGGACGATGAGGTCTACCGCAGCAAGCGTGAAAAGTTCGACGCGATCCTGACGCAGATCGAAGATTGCCAGAAGCGTCAGCAGCCGGTCCTCGTCGGCACCGTCAGTATCGAGAGTTCCGAGGAACTGGCGGCTGTCCTCAAGAAGCGCAAGATCAAACACAACGTGCTGAATGCGCGGCACCACGAGCAGGAAGCGCATATCATCGCCGATGCGGGCGTCCCCGGCGCGGTTACGATCGCGACCAACATGGCCGGCCGCGGCACCGACATTCAGCTCGGCGGCAATCTGGATATGCGAATCCAGAGAGAACTCTCCGACGTCAAGGACGACGACGAATTCAATCGCAAATGCGACGAGATCGAGCAGGAGATCGAGGAGAAACGGAAACTGGTTCTCGACGCCGGCGGGCTCTACGTCCTGGGCACCGAACGGCACGAGTCGCGCCGGATCGACAATCAGCTGCGCGGCCGCGCCGGACGCCAAGGCGATATGGGCGATTCGAAATTCTTCGTCTGTCTCGATGATGACCTGATGCGCATTTTCGGTTCTGAGCGCATGGACTCCATGTTGGGCAAGCTCGGCCTCGAAGATGGTGAAGCGATCATCCATCCCTGGATCAACAAAGCGTTGGAAAAGGCGCAGCAAAAGGTCGAGGCGCGCAACTTCGACATCCGCAAGCAGCTGTTGAAATACGACGATGTCATGAATGACCAACGAAAGGTCATTTACGAGCAGCGCAAGGATTTGATGCGGACCGAGGATGTCAGCGGCGACGTAACGGACATGCGCCATCAAATCGTCGAGGATCTGGTCGCCACCTGTATCCCCGAAAACGCCTACGCGGAACAGTGGGACACGGACAGCCTGCACGAAGAGTGCATGCGTCTGTTCGGTCTCGACTTACCGATTAGCGACTGGGCGGCGGAAGAAGGCATCGCGGACGAGGAAATCGAGACACGGATCAACGCCGAAGTCGACAAACTGCTGGCCAAGAAGGCCGTCGATTACGGGCCGGAACTGATGCGTATGGCGGAGAAAAGCCTGCTCCTGCAGATCCTCGATCAGTGTTGGAAGGAACATCTGCTGCAGCTCGACCATCTGCGTCAGGGCATCAGCCTGCGGGCCTATGCGCAGCGGGACCCGCTGAACGAATACAAGAGCGAAGCGTTCACCATGTTCGAGCAGATGCTCGGCAATGTGCGCGAGATGGTGACCAACGTTCTTGCCCGTATCGAGCTGCGGGTCGAGGGCCAGGCGGAAGAGATGTTCTATCGTGAGCAGCCGGAGATGGCGGAAGCGCACGAGGAGGCCGGATATGCCGCGACAGGCACGGACGATGTCGCATCGATGACGACCGTACGCAACCGGCAAGACGGTCCGCCGGATCCCAACGATCCATCTACGTGGGGCAAGGTCCCAAGAAATGCGCCCTGCCCGTGCGGCTCGGGCCGGAAGTACAAACACTGTCACGGGAAAATGTGACGCCGGTTCGAAACTAGCTTAGCGGCTTACCGTCGATTTTTAGGAATTTCTCGCGGCGATGCGCGCGCAGCATCGCGCCATCGAGCGTCGAGAGGTCGTGCAGCGCGCCCTCGATCGCATCGCCAACCGCGTCGATCGCCACGCCGGGGTTGCGATGCGCGCCGCCGACCGGCTCCAGCACGATCTGATCGATCACGCCGAATTCGAGCATGTCCTTCGACGTCAGCCGCAAGGCTTCCGCCGCGTCGCGCGCCTGATCCACGCTTCGCCACAGGATCGACGAACAAGCTTCCGGCGCAATCACCGAATAAATGCTGTGTTCGAGCATGAGCACCGTGTTGGCAGCCGCCAGCGCAATGGCGCCACCGGATCCGCCTTCGCCGATAACGACACTGATCAGGGGCACTTCCATCGCCAGGCAAGTCTCGATCGACCGCGCGATCGCTTCCGCCTGGCCGCGTTCCTCAGCGCCAACACCGGGATAAGCGCCGGTCGTATCGACGAGCGTGATCACCGGCAAGTGAAACCTGCCGGCCAGCCGCATCAAACGCTGCGCCTTCCGGTACCCTTCCGGCCGGGCCATACCGAAATTGTGGGCGACCCGGGCGTTGGTATCCGCGCCTTTTTCGGTGCCAATGACGACACAGGAATAGCCGCGGAATCGGCCCAGCCCGCCGACGACGGCGGCGTCCTCGGCGTAAAAGCGATCACCGGCGAGGGGAGTGAAATCATCGATCAACCGCTCGATATAGGCAACGCAGTGCGGCCGGTCGGGATGGCGGGCGACCTGCACCTTTTGCCACGGCGTCAGGCTGGCATAGGCTTGTTGCAGCAACCGGTCGGCCTCGCCCTGAAGCTTGCCCACCTCGTCGGCGATGTTGATCTCGCCTGCATCCGAGAGATGGCGGAGCTCTTCGATTTTGCCTTCCAGCTCCGCGATAGGCCGTTCGAAATCAAGAAAGGTCTGCATGCGGTAAACCGCCCCATTCCAATTGCGGGCGCGTTCCTAACATAGCGGGACCCATTTGCAAACGCCGGCTCACCCCTAGCCCCGACGCGCCGCCGACGCCAGGGGCTGCGCCCGGGCGACGAGGGATGGCAAGCGCGCGGCGCTGACATGGGTATAGATCTGCGTCGTCGAAATGTCGGAATGGCCCAACATCTTTTGGACACTGCGCAAATCCACCCCGTTGGCCAACAGGTGACTGGCGAAGGCGTGGCGCAATACATGCGGACTGACCTTGCGTGGATCGATTCCGACGGCGATGGCGAGTGCCTTCAGCAACTGGCCGAAACGCTGGCGGGTGAGGTGACCGCTAACGCCGCGCGAGGGAAACAGCCAGCGTGATTCGCCATCGCCAGGAATGTGCGCGTCGCGGACCTTGCGGTACGCGTCGACCGCCTCGCAGGCGGGCTCGCTCAACGGGACCAGCCGCTCCTTCGAACCCTTGCCGCGCACGATCAGAAACTCCCGGTCACGGCTGCAAGCGGTCAGCGGCAGGCTGACCAGTTCCGAGACACGAAGTCCAGTCGCATAGAGTAGCTCCAGCATGGCCCGCATGCGCACGACATCCGGCCCGTCCTTCTTGTAGGTTTCCTGCAGCAGCGCGTCGACTTCCGCCTCGCTCAATATTTTCGGTAACGCCCGAGCCTGCTTGGGACTGTCGATGACGACGGTCGGGTCGTCCGCACGCATCCCGTCGACGAACAGGAATCGGTGGAACTGGCGGATCGATGACAGGCGCCGCGCCGCTGTACTCGGCGCCAGTTTCGCGCGCGCCAACGTGGCAAGATAGCTGCGGATATTGTCAGTTGTCGCCGAGTCGACCGTCCAACCGCGCGCCGTCAAATACCCGGAATAATCCGAAAGATCACGGCCGTAGGCGCTAAGCGTATTCTCCGACGCCCCCCGTTCGGCCGCCATCATTTCCAGGAACAGATCGACAAGGTGCGAAATGTTCTAGATCCCCCTTCTGACAGCCGCTTCAAGGACGAGCGCATGGGCATCCTTCTCAAGACCGACCTTGCGCAACGCGTCGACCACCTCTGCCAGAAGACTCACATCCAGCGTTGCGAGGCCATCACGACCGGCAATGATGGTGGACAACAGAATTGTCTCCGCCAGCCGGCCCGCCGCTGCAGCCCGGCGCAGTGCCGCTCGATATGCGTAATCGGGCAAACGTGCGGAAACCGTCTCGAAGCCCGACAGCGCCGCCGTCCACTGCGCGGGTTCGAATTGGTGGCCGGCGATGTCCAGCAGAGCCATACCGTCCTTGACCCGAGCGCTCGACGATTCCGGCGCGACGGCGGCAAGCGCCGCCCGCCAATCCTCAAGCGACCCGACGGCGATCACTGTTTCGTCCGGCACACCGGCGAGCGTTGTCATCGGCCACAGCGAATCCAGGGCAAACTTTGCGGCAGGATCGCGAACCGACTGATAACGCAGCCCATTGACCCAAGGTCTGGCAAGATCCGACCGGCCCAGCGCCGAAAGGGCCCGGACCGCATCGGCCGCGAACCACGAAAGCTCGACCGACGGCACCATCGCCTCCAGCATGGTCTGATAGAGGCGGGTCGATAAGGGATAGACATCATCCTCTGCAGCGAAATCCAACGCCCTCTGCAAGACCTCCGCGCGGGCTGTCGGGACGTTGTGTCCGGACGCCACCCGGTACAGCAACGCCCGTCCCCGCGGTGACCGTGCGGCCTGCGCCGTACTCAAGGCGGTGTCCAAATCCTCCCCGGAAAACGGCGCTTTCGCGTAGATACCGGTCAATCGGTCCGTGGTCATCGCGCCGGTGCGCACGGCCTTTTCAGCGGCCGACAGACGCAAATCCAAGTCGCTCTCAGGACTGGCGGCGATCATCGCCAGCAAGGGCGGAGACGTCGTCGCCAACGCAGAGGCAGGAACCGGCTGTTTCGCATAGCGCAGCATCGCGAGCAAAAGCGACGCCGGCTGGTCCAACGCATCGATCTTCGGTGTGCCGCCACCGACAAATCCATCCACCAAGAGCATGAATAC
>JAPPPC010000655.1 GCA_028817685.1 Rhodospirillaceae bacterium | reverse complement strand
CACCGCCACCCATGCGATCGAACGCGCTGCAGCCGAGGCGTCAAAATCCGACGATACGGTCCGGATTGCGTTCACAAACTCAAGCGACAGGTTAACGTCCAAGGATACGGAACTTGTTTTCGAGCGGTTTCACCGCATCGAAAAATCCCGCTCGCGGGAGACCGGGGGTGCCGGGATCGGACTTTCGATCGTCAAGCAGTTGGTCGAGGCACATGGCGGGACGGTCGGCGTTATCCCCGGTGACAGCACGATTTGCTTCTGGGTCGAGTTGCCGTCCTAGTCGATGCCAAACTGAACGGCATATTCATCCAGTATCGTGCGCTGCAGTGCCTGAAAGCGTTCATTGGGCTGCTGCTTGCGCAGCCGTTCCTCAAAGGGATCGGGTGCCGTAATCGAGGATCCCGACAATGCCTGAATGACCGCGTGCCCGCAAAACGGCACATAGACCTCGGAATAACCGCCTTCATGGGCCAATACGAGACGGCCGTCGCACAGTTCGTCCGCCAAGGTCATCATGCGTGCCGTCATTTCGCGAAATGTTTCGGCCGCGGCCAGCATCCGAGACAGCGGGTCGAGTCCGGAAGCGTCGAAACCGCACGCCACGACAATCGCATCGGGTTTGAAGTCGCGCAGCGACGGCGCAACGATCCGCTCGAACGCGTAGAGATATGAATCGTGCCCGCTACCCGGCAACAGCGGAATATTGACGTTAAACCCTTCACCGTTGCCGGTGCCACGCGTCGCGACCCCACCGGTGTCGCGTGGGAAGTTGTTCTCCTGATGCAGCGAAATCGTCAGTACGTCACCACGGTCGAGGAATATCGCTTCCGTTCCATTGCCGTGGTGAACATCCCAATCGACCACCGCAACCCGTGAAGCCAGCCCTTCCGCAAGCGCGGCTTCAATCGCAATGGCGATATTGGCAAGCAGGCAGAAGCCAATCGACTGATCGGGCAGACAGTGATGCCCGGGCGGGCGGCTCAACGCGTAGGCATTTCGGGCTTTGCCCCGCATAACGCTGAGGAGCGCTTCCTTCACCAGTCCTGCCGATTGCGCCGCGATATCGAAGCCGTCCGGTCCGAAGGGCGTCCCTTGAATCATTTCGCCGCCGCCGGCCGCGCAAATCTCTTTGAATTTGTCGAGGTAGTGCGCCGGGTGCACCCGACGCAGATCAGCTTCGGTCGCCGGTGCAGCTTGCGGACAGGTCAACTCGCCTATCAGCCCGGTGACGTCCATGAGGCTCTTGAGCCGCCGTTTCGTTTCCGGATTTTCCGGCAAACCGCCGCCCTTCAGCGGTTCGATCAACCCACCGACTGGCGCCACGGAAGCGTAATTGCCGCCGGAATGCCAGAAACACCGTTCGTTCCAAAAGAAGGCCGTCTGCGCCATTTGTCACACTCGCTGTGCCCATGCCAATGGGCGATATTCTAACCCGGTTCGCCCCGTTTGCCTTGCTTCACGGGGACGTGAGAGGCCTTTACAGAATCTTTAAGGTTTCTTTATGCCGCCCTTACATCCCCTTGCCATCTTCGCTGTGCTAGCCGCCGGGAAAGCGTTACCGGGCGGTACTACGATCGTAACAGACCGGTGACACGCCGGTTAGCAGATGAAGGAGAGGCATTATGTCCACGCAGAAGAAATTCCCGTTGAAAAAGTCCGTTGCCGCCATTGGTGCGGTTGCCATGCTTGCCGGTGCGACCGCACTGCCGGCCGCTGCCGCGTCGTCGGCCGACACGCCGGTGCAGCTCGCAAGCTGTAATCCCTGTAAAGCCAAGGGCTGCAATCCCTGCGCCGCGAAGGGCTGCAACCCCTGCGCCGCCAAAGGCTGCAATCCCTACGCTGCCAAAGGCTGCAATCCCTGCGCCGCGAAGGGCTGCAATCCTTGCGCCGCCAAAGGCTGCAATCCCTGCAAGGCGAAGAAGTAACGCCTGATCGGCAGTCCGCCGGGGTCCTGTAGGGGCCTTCGACCACGGAGAAAGACAAACGGGAGATCGTTATCGTGCAAAAGGGCATCCTATTCGCCATCGCCGCGCTGTTTGGCGCCGCCATGGCGGCCCCGGCAACCGCCGCATCGGGGAAACAAGTCAAGCTCACCGGCGAAATCATCGACAGCTGGTGCTACATCACAGAGATCATGTACGCCGAAGGCACCGCGCATCATCAATGCGCCGTGTGGTGTGCGGCGGGCGGCGTGCCGGTCGGCATCTTGGGCGATGATGGCCAAGTCTACATGGTCCTGAAGCTCGGCGAGGACGGCACAAATGTCGCCAACCCGAAAATACTGAAGATCCAGACCCACCGCGTGACGGTCGACGGCGATCTGCACAAGCGAGACGGTATCAACTACATCGTGGTGAACAAGATCGTGAACGATGAAGGCATCGTGAAACAAACCCACGAAGACTACGGCATCCAACCGGGGGGCTGAGATCATGAAAAAGCTTTTTCTGACCGCCTTGATGGCGATTTCAACGACGGCGTTCACCGCATCGGCAATGGCTGCCGAAGAATGGGGGCTGCCGGACGAAAAGATCTCGCGCTTCGAAGCGAAGGTCGTTGACGTCCTCTGCGAGTTGACCGGCGACTGCCCGAACAATTGCGGTGATGGCAGCCGGCAGCTTGGACTGATCGACGGCAGCGGCAAACTGATCCTGCCTTTGAAGAACAACGTCGCTTTTGCAGGCGCAGTAGACGAGTTCAGCGACTTCTGCGGCAAGCAAGTGATCGCCGACGGGTTGCTGACCACCAATCGTGGTTACACGGTCTTCGTGCTGCAATTCGTGAAGCAAGCGCCGGATGGAAAATGGCGCCGCGCCAACCGCTTCACACAGAAATGGGCGAAGCGGAACGGCATCGACCCAAAGAGCAAGCAGGCCCGGCGCTGGTTTGCGCATGATCCGCAGGTCAAGGCGATCATCGCGAAAAACGGCAAGCTGGGGCTCGGCTTGGCGGCGGACAAGGCATACGAAGCCAAGCAATAAGGAAGGCGGCGATGACGTTGCGGATTCCCCTGATCGCACTGACCGCGTTGGTCCTGACCTTCGGGCAGGCGGCGGCGCATGATGGTGAAAATCATGCGCCCAAGCCGTCCCCCACCCTCGCGGCAAAGCCGCCTGCCCTTCCTTTTGACGTCAAAGTCGGTGGTCCGTTCACGCTGGTCGACCACAACGGTCAAAAGCGATCCGACAAGGATTTCCGCGGCAAGTACATGCTGATCTTTTTCGGCTACGCCAATTGCGAGTCGATCTGCCCTGTCGGGCTACGCCGGATGACGGCAGCGCTCGACCGTCTGGGCCCCGCAGGCGACAAGGTCCAACCGCTGCTAATCAGCGTGGACGCAACGCACGACACGCCGGCGAATATGCGTGAGGAAGTGGTCAAGGTCCATCCGCGGCTGCTTGGTCTTACGGGCACGGACGCACAGTTGAAAGCTGCCAGAAAAGCCTATCAGGTGGAATCGAAAGAAGTTTCGAAGACCAAGGATGGCAAACCGGTTTATGCGCATGGATCGTTCGTTTATTTGATGGCACCGGACGGAAAGCTGGCTACGATCATCCCACCAGTGCTCGGCGACGAGCAAATGGCCGGGATCATGCGCCGCTACGTAAATTAGGCTTTCGCCCATCCCAACACGAAGTGGCCGATAAGGAGAGAAGCCATGCTGATAAAGAGTCCGCGCGGTTGGGAACGGCCGCTTTCGCAGTCCACGCCGGAATCGCTTTTCCGCAACCGCCGCTCGCTGGTCAAGGCCCTCGCCGCGGGACCGATCCTGGCCGCAGCGCCCTTCGCCCTTTCCGGTTGCGATGACGCCCCGAAAGTTGCCGCAAAACCGCCCGAGCCCGATCCTTCGGCACATCTCTACCCGGTGTCTCGCAATGAACGCTACACCTTGGATCGGCCGATAACGCCGGCCGTTCTGGCCACCAGTTACAACAACTACTATGAGTTCGGGTCGTCCAAATCCGTGGTGCGCGAGGCCCAGGCGCTGCCTTTGCGCCCGTGGATGGTCTCCATAGACGGTTTGGTCGAGAAGCCGATCGAAATTGGCGTCGATGAATTGCTGCAGAAAATGCCCCTCGAAGAGCGGCTGTACCGGCATCGTTGTGTCGAAGCCTGGTCCATGGACGTACCTTGGAGCGGATTTGCGCTGAAAGCGCTTGTCGACATGGCCAAACCGCTGTCGGGCGCGCGCTATTTGCAGATGGCGAGTTTCCAGAACCCGAAAGTCGCGCCGGGCCAAAAGTCTTCCTGGTACCCCTGGCCCTATGTCGAAGGTGTGACCCTTGCCGAGGCCACGAACGAACTCGCCTTCATCGCGACCGGCGCCTATGGCAAGCCTTTGCCGAAACAGAACGGCGCCCCCCTGCGGCTTACCTTACCCTGGAAGTACGGCTTCAAATCAGCGAAGGGTTTGGTGCGCTTCACCTTCACTGATACACGCCCCGTCAGCTTTTGGGAACGGATCCAGGGTCGGGAGTACGGCTTCTGGGCAAATGTGAATCCGGAAGTGTCTCACCCCCGATGGAGCCAAGCCAGCGAGCGGGTTCTGGGCCGCGATGGCGGTAAGGTGCCGACGCGCCTCTACAATGGCTACGGCGAATATGTCGCCCACCTCTACAAGGATATGAAGGACGAACGTCTCTTCATGTAGCGCTGCCGCCTTCCACAACGCAGAGCACGTGATCGACAGCGTTCGTTCCAAACGGCACAGCGGCGATATTGAAGTTCAACGCGCCGCCAGCCGTGTCGAAACTGGTCGTGTCGCGCAGTGGTGCCGATTTCTGAACGGTGTCGCGGGCAATCGACAAAATCCATTGCGATAACAGGGCAGAAACTTCGGCGCTGCCCTCGAAGATACTCTTCGTCCCGCCATTCCTGCAGGCGCGCAACGAAGCGGCAAACGCTGGATCAGGCTGAATTTGGTCAGCGGATCCGCACCGGAACAGGATCGAGTCGGGCCAACGCTCCGCCAAATCGGAGATGCGGAGAAGGTCACGGGACGGCATTTCGCGTGTCGCCCGAAGAGAATTCCAATGCGCGACGATATCCTGCGGAACCGCCGGCGTGACATCACGCATGTCGTCGCTAACGACCGGTGCCTCGGGACGGACGAACTCCGGCGCCGCGCGCATCGATTTGAGCGCATCCGTGATATCGCTTTTCTTACCGGGCTCCGCGGCATGCCGCCGCAGCGATACATCCGCGAGAGACGCAAACCCAGCCTTATCCCCTGGGTTCCTATCCGGCCGGTCGTCGGTCCACATCGTCAGTTGTCATCGCCAAGACAATGGCAATCCTTGTCGAGGTTCGCGGTCACAGTCGACAGATAGGCATCCAAGGCATCGAGCATGATTGCCTGGCTGCTGCGACGCAGATGGGCCGCGGCGAGCTTGAGCCGTAGATGGCGTTCTGGATCGAGCCGCAGCGATAGTTTCGTTCGCGCCTTGGCACTGGTCTCCCGCCTGTTGGGTCGCTTCTCGGAAAAACTATTGATCGCACACACCGTCTCGTTGCCGTCGAATGGTTCGACAGCGCAGGTATTCATCGCGGTTTGCTGCGCGGCCGGGAACTCCTCAAGAAAGGCGGTCACGGAATTGCTCGGCGCGGCCGCGCCCTTGTTCGCGAGGAGGGACCCGGTAAGGGTGGCCGATGATTGATCAGAACTCATGTCAAAACCTCTCCGACAACTGAGCGAATACCGTAGGATGGATCCGGCGGGGGCAAACGGTCCGCGGGCATGAATTCGGGCTTATCCTCACGCGGCAGACGCGTTTCGAGATAGGCCCAAAGCTGTTCGATTTCGCCCGAGGAGCGTGTCTTGCGCGGTAATTCCATAACCGTCCGGCCGTCGATCATGCTGCCGGCGAAATCGGTGCGCTGATGGATGATCGAGGGCGCCAGTGTCCCGTGCTGAGACAAGGCGATCGCGGCCTCGGAGGTAATTCTGGCACGCGGCGTGGCGCCGTTGATGACGAACAC
>JAPPPC010000779.1:4595-5997 GCA_028817685.1 Rhodospirillaceae bacterium | reverse complement strand
GCGCATCACCGTGTAGATGCACGCCGCCGAGCCAGTAATCGACGGGGTTCAGGGCCGCCGCGTCCGCCGTGCCATCGAGGACCTCCTGGCCGCTGGCGGTGAGTACAAATCGCTGCCCGCGGAACGCCTCGATGTCGATCTTGTCGCGCGGTGGATAGCGGAACGGCAGGCCGGAGCGGCAGCGCAACAGCGGGGTTGGACCGTCGCACAGGGCGGCGAGGCGGCGGAAGGTGCTCCAGTCGCCCATGAAAAGATGGCTTTCCAACGCCATGTTCTCCATGAAAAGCGCCAGCGGGTCGCGCCGGCCGCCGGCCACAAGTTCGAGCAGCTGACGGTCGGTGCGGGCGAGCCCGTCTGTCGTCGACGGAAACTCCTCCAGAAGGCGGGACAGCGCCGGGGCGAGGAACGGCAATGCCGACATTTCACCGGCGACCAGGGTTTCGATGTCCCTTGGGTCGGCCGACCGGAAGGCGGCCCAAGCGGCCTGGGCCAGCGCGAACTGCGCATCCGTGACCGCAGCTCGTGCGTCCAGTAGGGCGGGCGCCTGGGTCGGGTGCAACTGCCCGAGGCCGCGGAACTGTGTAACGGCCGGGTGGTCGTCGATGCAGATCAGGTCGAGCGAGGCCGGCCGCGCGTCCGCAAACCCGTCGAGGATCTGCAGCAGCTGCAGCTGATCCAGCAGATCGTGTTCGAACCACAGCACGATTTCGTCATAGGTGCCGGCATCGTGGAATTGCCGGTCCCGTTGCTGCATCTCATCCGCCGGGTCGCGGTCGTCCGGATAGGTGGCGGATAGATAGTCGGCGCGCTGTTGCGAGGTGGCCTTGAGATCGAGCCCGGCCGGAAACGGCCCCTCGAACATAAGGTCCTGCCAAGGCAGGATGTCGCCCGCGACCGCCGACGCCCGGATCACCCCCGCCGCGCCGTCGCCATTCGTGATGTTGAGTCGTTTGGTCATGGAGCCTGTTTTGCCGGACCTTTCGCATTGCCGGCTAACGGAAATGCGGTTGCTCGATTATTCGACGCTGAGTGCGGCAAGGAGTGCCGCCATGACCCCCGCCTCTTGCGGGTGGGCGCTTGTCTGCGCAAGCATGGTGGCCGTCTGTCCGCCGGCATACATGTTCGCAACGGCGTGCCGGTCCGCGCCATGCCGGATCAGCAGGCGGGCCATGTCGGCGGCATTGAGCGGCGTTACCTGCCGATGGCTTTCGACCCCGTTGGCGCCGATATAGTGGGGCAGGGTCGACCGGTGTCCATACGCGGTCCGGGCCCGCGCCAATTCCGGCATCTCGGTCAGCTGTTCCGCGAGGGCCGCCAGGTCGCCGGCGAGCAGCGCATCCAGGGCCTGTTCGAACGCGGCATCGAGCGTTCCGCCGCCATCGCGTTGCACGGCGTCCCAATC
>JAPPPC010000779.1:0-4585 GCA_028817685.1 Rhodospirillaceae bacterium | reverse complement strand
CCCATACTCCCTCGATAGGGCCAGGCGTGCGTCGGAATCGGTCAACGGCATATCCATGACGTGGTCGAGCGGGTGCCCGATCGCCGGCGGCCACCAGCTTTGCAGATGCATCCGCACCCGACGGTCACCCGTCGCATGTGCTTGCCGCACGGTTTCGGCCTGCTGGGCGATTTGATCGCGCACCGGCAGCGTTCGGAACGACACTGTCGTGAGATAGGGGTGAAGCGCACGAACCTGGGCGACGTCCGGCGAAATATAAATGTGAGTGCTCAAATCACACCGCGACCGCCGAGGCGAACTAGCCCTCCCACACCTTGCGCACTACGTGGCGACGGTTCTTGGTGAAGGGGCGGACTTCCTCCGGCCATCTGCCGCGTTCGGCCCATTCGGCCCAGGCGTCGCTGAGCATCACGTCAGGGCTTTCCAACTCGTAGATCACTTGGTAGTGCGGCTCGCCTTCGGCGCTCAGATTGCGGTGGGCGCCGGCGATGCTGGCATCGACCTGCACCACGGCCGAGCGTGTCGCCGAAATGACGCCGGGAACCTTCAGGATGTTGGGGACATGTTCGGTGTCGTAGATCTCGTTGAAGAAATCCTCCTTGTCCGGATCCACATCCATACTGACGATGAACAGGTACTTCGCGGTGATCGGCATCGGGGTCTCCTCAGTTGGGGGCGAGCAGGTGGCTCATACAGGTCCGGCAGTCGCTGCTGCCGAAGCCCGGCAGCGGGTGATGGTACAAGCCCGACTCTAGAAGAGTTTCGACCAGGGTGCACTCGGTGATGGCGTCGATGCTTTCGCCTTTCGTGTCGCCCCGGACTTTGATCCGGGGCCCAGTCCCGGAACGCAAACCTGTGCAGCCTGGACCCCGGCTCGGAGGCCGGGGTGACACGGGGGCGTGTGTTTCAGCAGGAGCGGGAAACGGGAAGGCGAGCATCCGTTCCGCCGCCACCGTCAGCCGGTCGACGTGCCAGTGCGGTTTCTTGTCCCGGCGCAGGTGGCGCGCGAGTCGGGCGCGCAGGCCGCCGGGGCCGTTTGCGCTGCCGGCATAGAGATAGTGGCCGGGCGTTACCCGATGGTCTTTGAACGCAGCGATATCGAGCACCCTATCCGCGGCCAGGTCGATCAGCAGCAGGTAGGCGCCCGGGTCGGCGGATAGCCCCGTCGCGTCCGCCGTGCCCGCGACGCCGAAGCGCCGAGTCAGCGCCGCCGCGACTGCCTCGAAACGCTGTCCGTCGTCACGCATGTCAGCCTTCTGGTAAGGGGCCGGTTCCGGCTGGTACTCTACCATATTGCGAGGCGGGCCGCGGCGTTCGTCATTACCGGAGTGTCGAACCCTTGTCGGATGACCGCCCCCTGCACGGCATCGTCTATTTCTGCGTCGCGATCCTGCTGACCGCGGCGGTAGACGCAAACTCGAAATTCTTCAGCGCGGTGCTGCATCCGATGCAGGTGGTCTGGGGCTATTTCGCCGCCTCCGCCCTGTTCGTCGGCCTCGCCGCACTGGCGCGCCGGATGCCGGCGGACCGGGTCTATCGAACCGGCCGGGCACCCTTGCAGATCCTGCGCGCCGGTCTGTTGATGTTGACCATCAGCACCCTGTTCGCCGGGTTGAAATACATGCCCATCGCCGATGTCACGGCGATCACCTTCGCGTCGCCGCTGTTCGTCGCCGCCCTGTCCGGCCTGGTGCTTGGCGAGCGCGTTGGGATCCACCGATGGGCGGCGGTCCTGGTCGGCATGATGGGCGTCCTGATCGTCATCCGGCCGGGGGGCGGGGTGGCGCAGTGGGCGGTGCTGTTGCCGCTGATCTCCGCCTTCGGCTTCGGTGCCTTTCAGATGGCGACGCGGCGGCTGGCCAGCACGGAGCCCACCTTCGTTACCCTGTTCTACACCGCGATGGGCTGTGCGGTGATGTCGAGCGCGGCCGTCCTCTTCTTCTGGACGCCGCTCGATTGGGGCCAGGCCGCGGGGCTGCTGTGCCTCGGCGCGATGGGGGCGGGGGCGCATTTCTTTTTCATCCGATCCTTCGAGGAAGCGGAGGCGTCCTTGCTGGCGCCGTTCAACTACACCAAGCTGATCTGGGTCGTGGCGCTGGGCTACGTCCTGTTCGGCGAAGTGCCGGCGCCGCACGTGCTGATCGGCAGTGCCGTCATCATCGCCAGCGGCCTCTACGTGCTGATGCGCGAGCGCCGGGTGGCGGCGGGATGAGCATGACCGACAGCCGCCCCTTCCTCGGCATCGCCTTCTTCGTCTGCGCGAATTTCCTGACCGCGTCGGTCAACGCGATCGCCAAATATCTCAGCGTCGAGTTCCACGCGCTGCTCGTCACCTGGGGGTATTTCGTCGGTATGACGGTCTTCGTTGTCGGCTACGCCGTGGTGAAGCGGATGCGCCCGCGCGATGTGTTCGCGACCCAGCGGCTCGGCCTGCAGTTGCTGCGGGCGCTGCTGCTGGTGCTGACCCTGTGGACCCTGTTCGTCGGGCTGACCTATATCCCGTTGGCCGATGCGGTTGCGATCGTCTTCGCCGCGCCGCTGATCATCACCGCCCTGTCCGGACCGCTGCTGGGCGAGCGGGTCGGGCTGCACCGCTGGGGCGCGGTACTGGTCGGGTTGGGGGGCATCCTGTTCATCGTGCAGCCGAGCGGCGGCGTGCTGGGCTGGGTCGTGCTGCTGCCGCTGGCTTCCGCGCTGGCCTTCTCGCTGTTCCAGATCGTCACCCGCAAGATGGCCGGCACGGAGACGACCTTCGTCACCCTGTTCTATTCCTGCGCCGGCGCGACCCTGCTGTCGACACCGGTCGCTTTGTATTTCTGGTCGCCGCTCGACGGCCGGCAGTTGGCGATCCTGCTGGGCGCGGGCGCGCTCGGCGCCGTCGCCCACTTCTTCACCATCCGCGCCTTCGGACTGGCGCAGGCGTCCTTCCTGGCGCCTTTCAACTATGTCCGTCTGCTCTGGGCGATCGGACTGGGTTACCTCGTCTTCGGCGACGTGCCGGGTCCCTACGTCCTGCTCGGCAGCGCCATCGTCATCGCCTGCGGGCTCTATGTGATGATGCGCGAGCGGCGGCTGGCGGCGCGGGCGGGGTAGGGCATGTTCAAGAATCTGTCGAACGGCGCCAAGGGCGCGCTCTGCATGATCACCGGCGGCATGCTGATGACCACCCAGGACGGCATCACGAAGTGGCTGACGACGGAGTTCCACTCGGGCGAGATCATGTTCTTCCGCGGCCTGTTCACCTTCGTGCCGATCCTGGTCATCGTCGCACTACGGTCCGGCGGGCTGGAGCAGCTGGCGAGCCGCAACATCAAGGGGACCGCGATGCGCGCCGTGTTCGGCGCCGGTACCTCGATCTTCGTGGTGACCTCGCTGGCGTTCCTGCCCCTGGCGGATGCGCTCGCGATCATCTTCACCTACCCGATCATCCTGACGGCCCTGTCCATGCCGATGCTCGGCGAAAGCGTCGGCTGGCGCCGCTGGTTGGCGGTCTGCGTCGGATTCGCCGGACTGCTGCTGATGGTGAAGCCCGGCGCCGGCGGCATCCCCTACTACTACGCCTTCCCTCTGCTGACGGCGCTCTTGGCAGCGCTGCGCGACGTCGCGACGCGCCGTCTGCGCAGCGACGACAGCGCCATATCGATCCTGTTCTATTCGATGGTCGCGGGCCTGATCGTCGGCGCGGCCAGCCTGCCGACCTTCGGCGCCCATTGGCCGAGCCCGGCGCAGTGGGGCCTGTTCGCCATCGCCGGCATCCTGAGCGCCCTATCGCACCTGCTGACGATCCAGGCGCTGTTGTGGGCCCCCGGTGGCACCACGGCGCCGTTCCGTTACCTGACGCTCGTCTGGGCCGCCCTCATCGGCTACGCGGTCTGGGGCGACGTGCCCGACGCCTGGAAACTCTCCGGCGCCGCCCTGGTGGTGGGGGCGGGCCTGTTCATCCTGCACCGGGAGTTGCGGCGGCGGTGAGGTGGTTGGCGGTGGATTCGCCCAAATGGAACGGCGGCACTTAATAGGTGTGGCGTGCGGATCATTTACGCTGAATAATAAGGGTGGAAATATTGCTCGCGGCCCAACGTTAGAAACTGCGTTCGTAACGGCGGCGTCTGGGGCCGCTATACCGCGCGTATTGCAAGGACCAGGAACAACACAGATGGAATTCCAAGCACCATACGAGCTAAAGATCGTCGATATCGATGTCGAGACCGACAGCGACGGTTCGTCGGAGATCAACGTGCGCTACGAAGGCCGGCATGGTGCCGGCGCCGTGCGGCAAAAGCTGCCAAGTCAGGAATTCGCTGTCCTTCTCGCCTGTTGCCAGGCGCTGGCCAGAAGAATTTTCGATAAGGAGTTTCGCCTGAATTCCGAGGTCGAGATCGACTTCGAGCTGACCCAGGAGGACGGCATCACGATTTGGCATACGCATCCGTCCACATATCTGAAGATGCCGTTGATCATGAATATGCACTGGTCGTGCCATCATTTGAAAAAGAGCTTCAATTCCCACACCACGCTCGGCGTCCTCGAGCTGCCGCCGGATTTCAAGCTGGTGAACGGCGCGCTGCCGACGAAAAATGCGCTGAAC
>JAPPPC010000836.1 GCA_028817685.1 Rhodospirillaceae bacterium | reverse complement strand
TCCGAGTAGAGGCCCAAGCAGCCATGGGTGATGCGGCCCGGCTCTTCCACCGCCGCCGACTCGGTGATCACCAAACCCGCCCCGGACGTCGCGAGTTTTCCAAGATGCATTAGGTGCCAATCGCTCGCACAGCCACCGACGGCGCTGTACTGATCCATCGGACCGACAACGATGCGGTTGTCCATCGTGAGACCGCGCAGGGCGGTTGGCGAAAAGAGGGCGGAGGGCATGGCTGTGGTCGCCTTGTTTAGAGGGGTCTGCGTTGGTAACGTTTATAGACGTCGGCCTCTCTAGATGTCGATGGCGATAACCTATTGAACTGAAAATGAAAAGAGAGGCGAGGCGTATGGATCTCGACTTGAAGGGCAAGACCGTCCTGATCACCGGCAGCGGCTCCGGCATGGGCCAGCACATGGCGGTCGGTTACGCCCAGGAGGGCGCGAAGGTCGCCGTCAACGATATCAACGGCGACGCCGTCGCGGAGACCATCAAGATGGTCGAGGCGGCCGGCGGCACGGCGCATGACGCGACCGCGGACATCACGGATCTTGCGACGGTGAAGGATATGATCGCCGGCACGGAAAGCGCGCTCGGCGGGATCGACATCCTGGTCAACAACGCCGCCCTGCTGACCGAGCACACCATGTTCCTGGAGACCGATCCCGACGCCTGCATGCGCGAGATTGCGGTTATCCTGCACGGCACGATGCATTGCTCGCGCGCCGTCTTGCCCGGCATGATCGAACGCGGCGGCGGCAAGATCGTGAACATCGCGACCGACGCGGCCAGGGTCGGGCAGGAACGCGAGGCCAACTACTCCGCGGCCAAGGGCGGCGTGATCGCCTTCACCAAGTCGCTCGCCAAGGAAGTCGGCCGCCACAACGTGAACGTCAATGTGGTGTCGCCGGGAGCCACGAACTCGCCCATGCGCATCGGCCTGCAGCAACAGCTCCGCCAGAAACTCGGCGACGAGGCCTGGAAGGCGCGCGAGGCAAAGGTGCTGCGCCTCTACCCGCTGCGCCGCATCGGCGAAATGAAAGACATTACCAACACCGTGCTGTTCATGACCTCCGACGCCGCGCGCCACATCACCGGCCAGGTGTTGAGCGTCAATGGCGGCTTCGCGATGGCCTGAGGAGGGAACCGAAATGTCCGACATTCTATTGAGCGAACGGCGCGGCGTGGCGATGGTCCTGACCATGAACCGCCACGACAAGTACAACGCGCTGAGCAACGAGTTGCTGACGGCTATCGGCGACACGGTCAAGGCACTGGACCAGGACGACGCGGTCCGCGCGATCATCCTGACCGGCACCGACAAGTTCTTCTCCACCGGGGCCGATTTGAAGAGCGCGCTAGAGGCGACGAACCTGCCCAGCACGCAGACCATGCTGAGCTATTTCGACCACTGCAACCGCGCCATCGAGCGCTCGCGCAAGCCCGTCATCGCCGCGATCAACGGCTTCTGCCTGACCGGCGGGCTAGAAGTGGCGCTGGCCTGCGACATCCGTATCGCCGGTAGCGGCTCCAAGTTCGGCGTCACCAGCTCCAAGATCGGTTCGGTCGCGGGCGCCGGCGGCACGCAGCGTCTGCCGCGGGTCGTCGGCATGGAGAACGCCAAGGATCTGCTGTTCAGTGCCGATTTCATCGACGCCGAAACCGCCCTGCGCATCGGGCTGGTCAGCCGCGTCGTCGATCCGTACAAGGTGATGGAGACCGCACTGGAACGGGCCGAAGCCTACGCCGCCCGCGCGCCGCTCAGCGTCTGGTACGCCAAGATGGCGGTCAATACTGGCATGCAGATGGATCTGGAGCCGGCGTTGGAGTTCGAGCGCCACCTGACCGGCAGCCTGTTCACCACCGAAGATCGCAGCGAAGGCATGTCCGCGTTCCTGGAGAAGCGCGACGCCGTCTTCAAAGGCAAATAAACCCACACGAGGAACCCGATATGCCCGACAGCCAAAACTCCAAATACCGTGACATTATCTACGAAGAGAAGAACCACACCGCGACGATCACCTTCAACCGGCCGGATCGGCTGAACGCATTTCGCGAAGGCATGTATGAAGAAGTGACCGACGCCATCATCGAAGCATCCTGGAACAAGCAGATTTCCGCCATCGTGCTGACCGGCGCCGGCAACCGCGCCTTCGGCGTCGGCGGCGATCTGGGCGACAAGAAGAAGGGCCGCCGCGGCAAGGGCACCATCGGCGTGCCGGTCGAGGATCTGCACAGCGCGATCCGCGACGCGCCGCAGCCGGTCATCGCCAAGGTGCGCGGCTATGCCATCGGCGGCGGCAACGTTTTGTGCACGCTGTGCGACCTGACGATTGCCTCGGACAACGCGATATTCGGACAGGTCGGCCCGAAGATGGGCTCGGTCGACCCCGGCTACGGCACCGCGTATCTGGCCCGCGTCGTCGGCGAAAAGAAGGCGCGCGAGATGTGGTATCTGTGCCGCCGCTACCCCGCGCAGGAGGCACTGGCCATGGGGCTCGTCAACGCCGTCGTGCCGGATGACGAGCTGGACGCCGAAGTGGATCGCTGGTGCGCCGAGCTTGCCCTGCGCAGCCCGACCGCCATCGCTATCGCCAAGCGCACCTTCAACGCCGACAGCGAGAGCATCCGCGGCATCAGCCGGCTCGGGTTCGAAGCCGTGCGCATGATGTACGATACGGACGAGTCGAAAGAAGGCGGTGCCTCCATGCGCGAAAAGCGCGATCCCGACTTCCGCGCGCATATGAACCTGGGAGACTGACATGGCGGACGCGGCCTGGACCCTGCGGGGCGAGTATATGGAGAGCTGCAATTGCGACTATCTGTGTCCCTGCATCTATACCAATCCGCAGGGACCGGCGACACACGACCATTGCTACGCGATGATGGTCTATCGCATCGACGAGGGGAAAGCCGGCAACGTCGCGTTGGACGGGCTGCATTTCACCTTCGTCATCCGCTCCGGCAAGGTCATGGCCGATGGCGGCTGGGTCTTCGCCTGCGTCGTCGACGAGGCCGCCGACGAGGACCAGCGCGCGGCGCTGGCTTCCATCGCCAGTGGCGAGTCCGGCGGGGTCCCGGGCCGGATCCGCGAGAATTTGGTGAGCGACTTCCGCGGCGTCGAATACAAGCCGATCGATTTCATCATGGACGGCCTCAAACGCGCGACCGAGATTCCCGAGATCTTCGGGTTCGAGATCGAGGGTGTGGCGTCCCGCAACCAGTCGGGCGATCCCTACTACATCGACAATACGGGCCACCCGGCGAACACGAGACTCGCCCTGGCCACATCGAAGTTTCTCAAGGTTTTCGGGTTCGGGCTCACGCTCGATATGCAGGGCGAAGCCAATAACGGGCACTACGCGCCGTTCAAATGGTCTAGCTAAAGACCACGCGCGAACCGACAGAGGAGTTTAGCGATGACGAAGGGTCCGATTGGGTTCATCGGGTTGGGCGATATGGGCGGCCCGATGGCGTTACGGTTGCTCGATGCCGGGCACGAACTCGTTGTCTGCGACTCGCGCGAGGAAGCAACGGCAACGGCGGTCGCGAAAGGGGCGCACCGGGCCGTCAGTCCGGCCGAGGTAGCGAACCGCTGCGAGACGGTCCTGGTCAGCCTGCCGACCCCGGACGTGGTGCGCGCCGTGGCACTGGGTCCGGACGGGCTGGTGCAGGGCACGGCGCTACGCACCTATATCGACCTCTCAACGACCGGCGCGGTGATGGCGAAGACCGTCGCGACCGGCCTCGGCGAAAAGGATATCGCAGCGCTCGACAGTCCGGTCAGCGGCGGCATACTCGGCGCGGAATCCGGCAAACTGTCCCTGATGGTCTCCGGTCCGGAAACGGTCTTCGAGGCAGCGCGTTCGATCCTCGAAGTGATCGGCAACAATCTGTTCTATATCGGCGCCGACGCTGGTCTCGGCCAGACCATGAAGCTCGCTAACAACTTCCTGTCCGCGACCAACAACATCGCGGCGGCAGAGGCGATGGTCATGGGGGTCAAGGGCGGCCTCGACCCCAATGTGATGCTCGACGTGATCAACGCCAGCAGCGGCCGCAACTCCGCGACGATGGATAAGTTCCCGCGCGCCGTGGTGACGCGCACCTTCGAAAAGACCATGAAGCAAAAGCTGCTCTACAAGGATGTGCGGCTCTGCCTGGAGGAAGCGGAAGCGCTCGGCTGCCCGATGTGGCTGGGCAGCTCGGTGCGCCAGTTCCTGGCTTATGCGGTCAGCCAGGGGACCGGCGACGACACGTCGGTTGCGCTGATCAAGCATATGGAACGCTGGGCCGATATCGAGGTTGGCAGCGCGCCCACGGGAGACAACGACTGACCTCGATCCTGCCCTTGCACGTCCACGGTCTGCGCTACGAGGCCGACGGGGTCGGTCTGATCAAGGACATCACCTTCACGCTCGAGTCCGGTACGCGAACTATCATTCTGGGACATAACGGCGCCGGCAAGAGCCTGCTGCTGCGGTTGTGCCACGGCCTTATCGCGCCGACAGGCGGCGAAATCGCCTGGAATAGCGGTTCCACGGATGTGGCACACCGTCAGGCGATGGTATTCCAGCGGCCGGTCATGCTGCGGCGGACCGCGGCGGAGAATGTCGACTATGCGCTGCGCATGCGCGGCATGCCGCGCCGCGAACGGCGCGAGATCGTCGCCGAAGCGCTGAAGCAGACGCGGCTCTACCGGCACGCGGACCGGCAGGCGCGCAGCCTTTCCTTCGGCGAGCAGCAGCGGCTGGCGCTGGCCCGCGCCTGGGCGCTGAAGCCGGACGTGCTGTTTCTCGACGAGCCGACGGCGAGTCTCGACCCGGCGGTGACGCAGTCGATCGAGGAGCTTATCAACCTGATCCACGATGCGGGTACGAAGATCGTCATGTCGACCCACGACCTTGGTCAAGCGCGGCGGCTGGCGGACGAAGTTCTCTTCCTGCATCGCGGCCGCCTTATCGCGCACGCCCCGGCGGCCGACATCCTGAACGATCCGGAACGCGAAGAGGTGCGCGCCTGCATCGACGGCGACCTCTACTGGTAAGGCCGGCCGAGCCTAGCCAGGGATTTCGATCGGCTTGACGGCCTTGCCGAACTTCTTCTCCAGCGACTCGACAAGGCCGTTGATCCCACCCTTCTGCAAGGCCGGCGCGAAGTCTGCTCGTTGGGTGACCAACAGGCTGGCACCTTTGTGGATGGCGTCGATGATCTTGATGCCGAAATAGCTTTTCGGATAGCGCCGCACGCGAAACCCGACTCGGAACGGCTCCAGCCCCCCTTCCCGGTCGAAACGGACGGTGATCAAGGTGTCCTTGCCATAGGCGCGTATCTTTTCGACCTCGTATTTGCCGGTCCAGGTATCGCCGGCCGTGAACTCATAGCCTGACAGGAACATCTCCTTGTACGTCGCGTAGAAACGGTCCCACTCTTCCGGCGCCGCGCTTTCGTAGTACCGGCCGAGGACATATTTCGCCATCGGCTGGAACGCGACGACCTGCCCCAGCAATCCCCGGAACTTCTCGATCCGTTTGGCGAACGGCACCTGTTCGCGGCCCATGACATGGTTGGCGTTCTTTGCCAGGTCGCGCATCATCTCGCGCGCCCGCACCAGCGCCTCGGCGGCGAGCTTCTCCTCGCTCTTGCCGGCATCCGAGGTGTTGCGGGCGAGCCTGGTGCCGTCGGAGTCATACGCGCTTAAGTCCTTAACACGGTTGCGGGCCAACAGCGTGAACGCGCCATCCTCGCCGTACCGGTCCAGGTAGGACTCGAAGTCGCGCGGGTTTTCGCTGGTCTGGATGGATTGCCAGAAGGCGATCTCTTCCTGCGTGTTATTGACGTCGACCGATACCGGCGCCGCTGCGGCCACCGTCCCCTCTGAACCCGGCACGAAATAAAAATCGCCGGTCAGCGAGGAAGATTCCCACGGCGTCTGTTCTTCGTTGGTTTGCTGCTGCACCGACACACGGACCATCTTGAACACCCGCTCGACCGGTACACCGG
>JAPPPC010000377.1 GCA_028817685.1 Rhodospirillaceae bacterium | reverse complement strand
CAGCCGTAGCCGATGCGGGCCTGATCGCGAAGGCCGCCGTGCACGCGGTCTGTGCCTCGCCGGAAGGTGGCTTGGGCCATGCCGGCGAATCCGAAACCGCCTACACGCTCTATCGCAATCCGGACTTGGTGGATATGTCCCTGGCGGCCGACTTGGAGCGGCATCAGGGCCGCTTCGGCCTGTCGCACAAACCGCTTGAGCCGCCATTCGACGGCGACTCGGTCTATGTGCCGCGAACGGACACCGACATGCGGCGCAGTACGGAGGCGACGCAGGGCATCGCCGGCAGCGCGTCGCTGGCGACGCGGGAGAAGGGCGAGCGCATCCACGAGATTCTAAGTAACGCGCTGGTCGATTTCATCGAGACCCACGTAAAGACGGGGCAGGTGGATCTGAAGAACGTTGAAATACCGGTTTAGCGCCAACTTTTCTGCGCTGCGCCCATGGTCTAGCTTGACGGAGAGCAATTCGTTTGGAGGGGCAACATGACAACGATTTTGGGCAGTGGCGAGCACACCTACCGGGTGGAAATGGATTGGGCGAAGCTGCCGGACGGCTGGTCGTTCCAGGACGCCGCCGCCGTGGCGGTGGACGGCAACGACAATGTCTATGTCTTCAACCGCGGCGAACACCCGGTCTGCGTGTTCGACCGGGAGGGCAACTTCCTGCGTTCCTGGGGCGAAGACATCTTTACCCGCGCGCACGGGATCGAGGTCGGGCCGGACCAGACGCTCTATTGCACCGACGATGGCGACCATACGGTGCGGCACTGCACGCTCGACGGCAAGGTGCTGATGACGCTCGGCGTCGCCGGCAAGCCCGCGCCCTATATGAGCGGCGATCCCTTCCACCGCTGCACCCACACCGCGCAATCGCCGGAGGGGGATATCTACGTCTCCGACGGTTATGGTAATTCGCGGGTCCACAAATATGCCCCCGACGGCAAGCTGCTGTTCTCCTGGGGTGAGCCGGGCACGGATGAGGGCCAGTTCAACATCGCGCACAATATCTGCTGCGACGCCGACGGCTGGGTCTATGTCGCCGACCGCGAGAACCACCGCGTCCAGGTCTTCGACGGCAACGGCAAGTACGAGACGCAATGGTTCAACATGCACCGCCCCTGCGGCTTGTGCATGGGGCACGGTGCCGACCCGCTGTTCTATGTCGGCGAGCTCGGCCCGGCGATGAACGTCAACAAGAACGTCCCCAATCTCGGCCCGCGCCTTTCTGTCATGACCAACAAGGGCGAGACCCTGGTCCGGCTCGGCGATCTGCACCAGGGTACGGGCCCCGGCCAGTTCATGGCGCCGCACGGTCTGGCCGTCGACAGCCATGGCGACATCTATGTCGGCGAGGTCTCGTTCACCAACATGCGCAATATGGGCGAGGAGCCGCCGGCCAACATGACGACCCTGCGCAAGCTGGTGCGTGTGTGATGGTTAGGACGGGGCTTTCGGAAAAACCGATTTCCGGCCTGATGGGGGCGGAGGTGGTGGATTTCGACTGCCGGCAGCCGTTGGACGACCCGACGCGGGAGGCGATCCTGCAGGCGCTCTATAAGCATCAGGTTCTGGTATTTCGCAATCAAAAGTAGAATCAAGATCAACAAATCGCGTTTTCGGAAGCTTTCGGGCCGCTGGAGATGCATGTCAATCAGGAGAGCCACGGCTATGAGCGGCCGAATTTCCACACCGTCACCAATCTCGACGCCGATGGAAACGTTCTGGACGAGGGCCCGCCGGCGGCGCGGTTCAACGGCACGCGCACCTGGCACTCCGACAAGTCCTACATGCCGCAGCCCTCGATGGCGACGTTCCTGTACGGCGTCGAAGTCACCAAGCAAGGCGGCGAGACCCTGTTTGCCAGCCTGACCGCCGCCTATGACGCGCTGGACGACGCCACCCGCCAACGTCTCGACACGCTGTCCTGCGTATACAGCTGGGCGCAGTCGATGCGCAATTCCGGCTCGCGCGCGGCGACGGCGGAGGAGATCGCCCTGTCACCGCCGGTGACGCATCCGCTGATCCGCACCCATCCGGGCACCGGCCGCAAATCGCTCTATATCGGCATGCATGCCAGCCACATCGCGGATATGGACGAAGAAGCCGGACGGGCGGAGCTGTTCGAACTGCTGGATTTCGCGACCCAGGACCGCTTCGTCTACGCGCACAAATGGCGTCAGGGCGATCTGGTCGTCTGGGACAACGCCTCGCTGGTGCACAAATCCGCGCCCTTCGACTGGTACAAGGAGCGGCGCCATCTGCACCGCACCGTGGTGCGGGGCGGCACGCCATTCTAGGCCTTCGGTTGTTGAATTGGCGCCTCGTCGCTTTGACGGCGCTTTCGGTTGGCGGATCTGCGCTGATCTGCTTCGGGCTGTACGGGCTGATCGCCCCGGAATTTTTCAACGAACCGGTTGCGGTCGCGCTGCCGCTTCTGACCCCGTTGGTGATCGCGCCTACGATCATCTTTTTTACCGACCGCATTCGCGAGAGACTGCGGCTGCAGAACCTGGAACTGGAGGCCGCCCGGCGCCGGGCCGAGGAAGCGGACCGGCGCAAGAGCGAATTTCTCACGGTGATCAGTCACGAGGTTCGCACGCCTCTCACATCGATCAAGGCGGGGTTGGGCCTGCTGCGGCGCGATCTGCCAGCCGGTGTCGGCGATGAGGTGAACGAGCTGGTAGATGTGGCCTACCGCAACTGCGAGCGGTTGGAAGCGCTCATCAACGATACGCTCGACGTGCAGCAGATCGAGGCGGGGGCGATGCCGCTCGCGCGGACGCGCCAGACGGCCCGCACCTTGCTTGAAGACGCCGTGACGGAAAACCGGGCCTACGGCGCGGTGTTCGAGGTCACCTTCGAGATCGTCGAGCCGGTGCCCGATCTTGCGGTCGAGGGGGATCAGCGGCGTCTGATGCAAGTGTTCTCGAACCTGCTGTCCAACGCGGCCAAGTTTTCGCCGCCGGGTGCCGCGGTCGAGCTGTCGGCCCAGCCGCAGGACGGCATGCTGCGCTTCGCAGTGCGCGATTTCGGTGGTGGCATCAGTCCGGCCTTCCAGGATCAGGTGTTCGACAAGTTCACCCAGCAGGACACCTCCGACGAGCGCCGCGTCGGAGGCACCGGCCTCGGTCTCAACATCGCCCGATCCATCGTCGAGTTGCATGGCGGGACCATCGGCTTCGATACGCAAGCCGGCAGCGGGACGCGGTTTTACTTCGACCTGCCGGTTGCGGCTTAGGCGCGATTTTTCCGCGCCGCGCCGAACAGAACGACAATCGAAACATAGGTCAGCGATACCGCCAGCGACGCGGCCGTGCCGGCATACACACCGAATTGCGGGTAGGTCACGGTCACGCTGAGGATGAACAGCAGGATCGATCCCATGCCGATGGGAAAACTGCGCATCATCGCGTGCGTCTGCTCCGGGCCGTAGGTCAGGTGCAGGATCAGAAAGGTCGGGATCAGGGTCGTCGGGAACCCGGCGAGGATGCCGGTCCATTTCGGCGGCAGCGCCTCCGCCGTGGTGATGACGATGACGATCAGCACGGCGGCGATGCCGCCGCGGGCCAATAGAAGCCGTGCGGTGTAACGGACGGGCCTCTCGACCGTCACGAACTCGATCCGCCGGAACAGCCAGACCATGAAAATGAGGACGCACACCGTCATCGCCGTCGCTGTCCACAAGGTGAAGGGGATCTCGGCGATCGGAAACGCGACCGCGAAGAAGGCCGCGACACCCAGCAAGGTGCTAACGGTGGCGGAGAACCGCTTCAGCCGTTTCGAGACCACGTAATAGGTCAGGACATAGGCGAGCGTCGCCACGAAGGCGGCGACACCGTGCGGTACGCTGGCCACCGTGAATTCGACGCCCATCTCCAACCCGATGAAGAAATAGATGATCAGCGCGCTGAGCGGCAGACCGGAGAAAATTCCCGCCATGCGCGGACTGACCCGTTCGGCGACCGCCGCCATGATCACGACGAGGGTCGCCGACCACAGCCCTTTGGTCAGAATCGAGATGATGAGCGCCAGATCCATCGCGCGTCCAAGTCTGGAGGAAAGGGAAGGGTCCTGTTACGGCCGGACGCCGGATTTCAGTTTGGGGCCGAGCCCCTGTTCGAGGCGCCCCTGCATGGCGTCGACGAACTGGCACAGATAGGGGCGCGTTTCGCGCGGGTCGATGATGTCCTCCACCCCGAATGCTTCCGCGGTGAGGAAGGGCGAGCCGAATTCGCGCATCTCGTCTTCCAATTCCTGGGTGCGTTTGGCGGGATCCGGCGACGCGGCGATTTCGCGCCGGAAGGCGGCGGCGACTCCGCCTTCGACCGGCAGCGAGCCCCATTCCGCCGATGGCCAGGCGATTTTGAAGTCGAGGCCGTTATAGTCCGTCATCGCGGCGCCGGCCATGCCGAAACAGCGCCGGATGATGACGGAAGTGATGGGCACGGTGGCCTGCATCTGCGCGTATTGCAGCCGCATCCCTTCGACCAGGACCGCTTCGGATTCCGCCTGGGTACCGATGGCGAAACCGGGGACGTCGGCAAAGAAGATGATCGGAATGTGGAAACAATCGCACAGATCAACGAAGTGGGTCTGTTTCCGCGCCGCCCGCGCATCGACCGCGCCGCCGAGCATGGGATTGTTGGCGATGATGCCGACGACGCGGCCGTTCAGGCGCGCCAACATGGTGATCGCGGCGCGCCCATAGGACGGCTGTATTTCGAAGCATGAGTCGCGGTCGGCGACCATGCCGATGAGCTTGCGCATGTCGTACGGTTTGCGCCGGTCGCGCGGCACGATATCGATCAGCGCGTCCTCGCAGCGATCGACCGGGTCGCCATTGTCGGCGAGCGGCGGCAATTGCCAAACATTCTGCGGCATATAGCTGAGGTACCGGCGGATCGCCTCGAACGCCTCTTCCTCGGTGTCGACCGCGTTATGCACGGTGCCGGCGCGCTCGACGGCGATCTTGTAGCCGCCGAGTTCCTCCTTGCTGGCCGTCTCGCCGAGCCCGCGCTCCACCACCGCGGGGCCGGACGCGAAGATCTGGCTTTGCCGTTTCACCATGACCGAGAAATGCGACATCACCGCGCGCCCGGCGGGGCCGCCCGCGGCGACCCCCAGGACGGCCCCGACGACGGGGACCTGGCCCAGCAGTTCGACGAAGATCTGTTTCGGGTTCTGGCTGTGCCCGGGCAGGACGGAATAGCCTTTCTGTTTGGCCCGCCCCGCGGTACCGCCGAACCCGTCGATGAGGCGGACCAGCGGGATCTTGTACTCCAGCGCCAGATCGTCGACGAAGCCGCCTTGGCCGCCCTTGCGGCGCATACCGTCCTGAAAGGTGCCGCCGCCCACGGTGCGGTCCTCTCCGCCGACCGCGACCGGCCGCCCGTCGATATTCGCCAGGCCCATGACATAGGGGGCAGGGTTTACGTGGTCGACCGCGCCGTCCCGGTAGGTCCCTTTGCCCGCCAGCTTGCCGACTTCGCGAAAGGAGCCGGGATCGACGAGCCCGGCAACGCGCTCCCGGACGTTCAGATAGCCGCGGTCCCGCAATTGATCCGTGCGTTCGGTCCCGCCCATCTCATCCGCCCATTGGCGGCGTTTGTTGATCTCATCGACTTCGCGTTGCCATGACATCGTCCGGCGATCCTTCGAGATTTGCCTGGCCGTCATCATAGGGACAGCGTGCGGGACGATCCAAGCGCGCGTCCGTTGGACAGGCAATCGACGGCGTGGCTAACTGCATTCATCCATGCGCATTAAAGGCAAACAGGCACGATGACCGGTCCCGCGGAAATATTCGAGCAACTCGCGCTGAAAGCGCGATCGTCCGGACAACTCGCCCTGCCGGAGCCGGAGGGCAAGGCGGTGCTTGGCCGGTGTGGGATCGCGGTGCCGCGCGGTGTCTTCGCGGAAACGGGCGATGACGCCGCGGCGCGGTGCGCGGACCTGACCTTTCCGGTCGCCGTAAAGGCCGTCGCGCCGGGACTGGTGCACAAGAG
>JAPPPC010000512.1 GCA_028817685.1 Rhodospirillaceae bacterium | reverse complement strand
GGCGCTTCCGAAAGGCGTCAACCCCAAACGCATAGGCCTTCCGCTAAGCGCTTACGAATGTCGTGCGCCTGCAGAAATATCTTCTCGAATAAAGCGGCTTTGTCGCCGGTTTCCGCTTCTGCCTCTTGTACGACCTCGACCAACGCATCGATCTGATCTTGCGCACGCTCGATGTATTTTTCGGCGTGCTGCTGAACAACTTCTTCCGCCTTTTGCAGCATCTGGCTGGTCAGAGGACCGCCGCCACTCACCTTTGTACGAATCGTATGCGGCGGCGTTATATATTCCGCCTTTCCGCCCTTCTTCTCTTGGCGATCTTCAGTTTCCTCGGGTTCGGCCATGGCCCACTCTCCAGATAACGCCGAGCACGTTTCTACCTTATTATCAGGTCGCATCCCGTGTTGCGACCTTTACAAATCTCTCCGTTTACCCAACCGGCTTGAAGCCTCGGCGCTACGGTATTCCGAACTAGGCGTCATCGTCGCCGCCATCGCTGCGCCTGTCCATTCCCATGAATTCTTTGACCGAACGTCGGCGGTCGGGACCGAAATATTCCGATGCTCGCACGAACTGTCTTGGGCTTTCGATGACGGTGGCGATCCTGCTGTAGAGGCCCTTTGCGGTGACGGGTTTGGCGAGGAACTCGTTGACACCGCTGTCGCGCGCTTGGATCACCCGCTCCATCGAAGAATGTGCGGTAAGCATGATGATCGGGACGAAAGGATTGGGACTGTCCGGCGCGGTCCGGACCATGCGTGTGAAATCAATGCCGTCGAGCGGCTCCATCACCCAGTCCGTCAACACGATATCGGCCGGAAAGTGCCGCAGTTCGGCATAGGCCTTGCTGCCTTCCTGCGCCGTCTGGATGTTGCTGATGCCGAAGGCATAAAGCATATCCCGGATCAGGGCGCGCATCGACGCATCGTCTTCGATGAGCAGAATGTTCAGCTGTTCAAGGTCGTATGCCATGCCAGGGTCAACCGGCCTCTTGATAGTCGATCGGCCGCTTGCGAGACCGGAGGACGAGTGTTGCGTGGGCGCTTCTGAACAGGTCGAAGTGTACGATTATTATGCTTAAACAAACGATAACGGCGATGAAAGACGGCATTACGCCGCATTATCGCCATATTGGTTGCCTAAGCACGTCGAAACCGCCCTTTCATTGCTGGGCACATAACCACTACATCTGGTATAACAAACTAGCAGGTACGCATACACCTGCTCAATAAGATGATTGTCACTCTGGATCCTGATGGAGCGAAATGGCTGGCCATTCCAAATTCAAAAACATCATGTACCGAAAGGGCGCTCAAGATAAGCGCCGCGCGAGCCTATTTGCGAAGTTTGGACGTGAAATAACCGTTGCTGCCCGCCTGGGCGGTCCGGATCCGGAAATGAATCCGCGCTTGCGTACGGCCATTATTGCGGCGCGGGCGGGCAATATGCCCAAGGACAACATCGACCGTGCCGTTAAGAAAGGTGCTGGTACGGGTGAGGGCGATGATTTCGAAGAGATCCGCTATGAGGGCTATGGGCCCGGCGGCGTCGCGATTATCGTCGAAACGCTTACCGATAACCGAAACCGCACGGCGTCGGAATTACGGGCTGCCTTTAGCAAGAATGGCGGGAACCTGGCGGAAACCGGCGCGGTGTCGTTCATGTTCGACCATGTCGGAGAAATCCGATACGAGGCGGAAAAGGCAGATTCCGACACGGTTTTCGAAGCGGCCCTTGAAGCGGGCGCCGACGATGTGGAATCGACGGAAGACGGGCATGAAGTCATATGCGATCCCGGAACGCTTCATGAGGTCTGCGGCGCCCTGGAGGGATCGCTTGGCGAACCTGTGTCGGCAAAGCTGGTTTGGAAGGCGCAAAACAACGTGCCGGTCGAGGAGGGCGCGGCCTCCACACTCCTTAAACTTCTGGAAGCGCTCGACGATAGCGATGACGTCCAAACCGTCTCCGCCAACTATGACATCGCGGACGATGTCCTCGAACGGCTCACGACATAAGGTCTTACCGGTGATATGCGGTTAATCGGGCTCGATCCGGGACTTCGCAATACGGGGTGGGGCGTCATCGATGTCCAAGCGAACCGGCTCACCTATGTTGCTGACGGCACCGTTTCGCCGAGCCCAAAACAAGATCTAGCGGGGCGCCTTCGGGATTTGCACGAAGGCCTGGCGCAGGTCCTAGCGGATTTCGATCCGGACGAGGCCGCGGTGGAGGAAACCTTCGTCAACAAGAACCCGGGCACGACATTGCGGCTCGGCGAAGCGCGCGGTGTCGTCGTACTTGCCCCGGCCTTGGTTGGACTTCCCGTCGCAGAGTATTCGGCCAACCGGATAAAGAAATCGGTCGTCGGCGCCGGGCACGCCGCGAAAGAGCAGGTTCAAATGATGGTCGGACGCATACTGCCCGGGTGCAATTTTTCTAGCCCGGATGCGGCCGATGCGCTGGCTGTCGCAATCTGTCACGCGCATTTCGCGGAAACGGGACGACGCCTACAACGCGCCGCGGCGGGACAATGATCGCGCGGCTTTCCGGCATTGTGGGTGAGCTTGGTGAGGATTTCGCCGTCATCGACGTTGGCGGTGTCGGGTATCTGATCTTTTGCTCGTCGCGAACATTGTCCCGGATGCCTGCGGTCGGCGAGGCGGTTCAGGTCGCCGTTGAGACGCATGTCCGTGAGGACCACATCCACCTTTATGGCTTCATCGATGCGGCGGAGCGGGCTTGGTTCCGCCTATTGACGACGGTGCAAGGCGTGGGAGCCCGGGTCGGCTTGGCCATCCTGTCGGTATTAACGGCCGATGAGTTGGTTCAAGCCGTAGCGGCACAGGATAAAGCGGCAGTCGCTCGGGCCAATGGGGTGGGGCCGAAACTGGCCGGCCGTATTGTCACGGAGCTGCGTGACAAAGTTGGCGGCATGGCGCTTGGCGGCGGTATCGACGTGTCTGAAACCACGTCGTCGGCGACACCGGACGGAGAAGAAGCGATCTCTGCGCTGGTGAATTTGGGGTATTCCCGCGGCGACGCGTTCAATGCCATCGCGAAAGCCGGCAAGGAGTTGGGTCAACAAGCGCCTCTCGAATCGTTAATTCGCTTCGGCCTTAAGGAAATGTCGCAATGAATGACCCGGCGAGTCGCATGGTCGCGGCGGATATCGCTGCTTCGGACCTCGCCGCGTCGTCCCTGCGACCGCAATCCTTGTCGGAGTTCATCGGCCAGACAGCGGTTCGGGAAAATCTCTCGGTCTTTATCCAGGCGGCAAGGAGCCGTGGTGAGGCGTTGGATCACACCATTTTCTTCGGGCCGCCCGGGCTGGGCAAAACGACACTTGCCCAGATCGTGGCGCGGGAGCTTGGGGTCAGTTTTCGCGCAACGTCGGGACCGGTTCTGGCGAAAGCAGGCGATTTGGCGGCCTTGCTGACCAATTTGCAGCCGCGTGACGTGTTGTTCATCGACGAAATCCACCGGCTGCATCCTGCCGTCGAGGAAGTCCTGTATCCGGCGATGGAGGATTTCCAGCTCGATCTGATCATCGGCGAAGGACCGGCGGCCCGTTCGATCCGGATCGATCTTCCGCCGTTCACCTTGGTTGGCGCCACCACGCGGACGGGATTGATCACGACCCCGCTGCGGGAGCGTTTCGGCATACCGCTGCGCATGAATTTCTACGATATCGACGATTTGCAAAGCATCGTCGAGCGTGGCGCCCGTGTGCTCGATGTGGCCCTGGAAGCGGATGGTGCGCGTGAGGTCGCGCGGCGAAGCCGGGGAACGCCGCGGATCGCCGGGCGGTTGCTGCGCCGTGTCCGGGATTTCGCGCTCGTCGATGGCCAGTCCGTGATCGATGAGAAAATCGCTGACGACGCTTTGCTCCGCCTGGATGTGGATGCCGAAGGGCTGGATGCAATGGACCGTCGGCTCCTGACCTGCATGGCGGAAAATTACGGCGGCGGGCCGGTTGGCGCCGATACGCTGGCCGTCGCCTTGGCGGAGCAACGCGATGCCATCGAAGAGGTTATCGAACCCTATTTGATACAGCGCGGCTTCGTGCAGCGGACACCGCGGGGCCGCATGCTGACAGGGCAGGGCTGGCGGTATCTCGGCCTTGACGCGCCGGCGGTGACGGAGCAACAGCCCGACCTCTTGGAGCTGCCCTCCGATGACGAGGCACATGATGGCTGATGGCGCCGCGGTTCATGTCTGCCCTGTCCGGGTCTATTACGAGGATACGGACGCGGAAGGCATCGTTTACTACGCGAACTATCTGAAGTTCGCGGAACGCGGCCGCACCGAGATGCTGCGAGAGGCCGGTATCGGTCACCGCGATCTCTGGGCCGAACACGGCATCGCCTTCGCGGTCCGCAATATGGCCGCCGACTACATAAAACCGGCACGGCTTGACGATGCGCTCACCGTTCACAGCCGCCTGTTGTCGCTACGTGGGGCCTCCATGTCGGCGGAGCAAATCGTTCGCCGTGATGGAGAGGATCTCGTCCGGCTGTCGGTACGTCTGGCCTGTATTGACAAAAATGGCCGGCCGGCGCGCCTCCCAAAACCGGTTCGCGCGGTACTCGAAGCCTATACGCATGATGTTCAGTAGGAATTTGTAGATGGATCAATCTTTAGTCGAGGCGACAGCACTGGCCGGCTCTGTCGAGAACGTGAACCTGTCGGTTTGGTCGCTGTTCCTGCAAGCGACCTTGATCGTGAAGATCGTCATCGTCGCGCTGATCCTGGCCTCGATCTGGACCTGGGCCATCATCATCGAGAAGGTCTGGCGCATGCGCCGACTCGACCGTGCCGCGACGGCCTTCGAGGATGAGTTCTGGTCCGGTGGAACGCTCGACGGCCTGTACGAACAGGTGGGGCAGCGCGCCGCGGACCCGATGACCGCGGTGTTCACGGCCGCGATGCGGGAATGGCGCCGCACCGCGTCACGCGGGATCGATCGCAGCCAGATATCCCACGCCAGCCTGCAGCAAAGAATCGATCGCGTAATGCAGGTCAGTCTTGGCCGCGAGATGGAGCATCTCGAACGGTACATGACGTTTTTGGCATCCGTCGGATCGACCGCCCCGTTCATCGGGCTGTTCGGCACGGTTTACGGCATCATGAACAGCTTTCAATCGATCGCGATCACGAAGCAGACCAGCCTCGCGGTCGTCGCGCCTGGCATCGCCGAGGCGCTTTTCGCCACAGCACTGGGGCTCGTCGCCGCGATTCCGGCCGTCGTCGCATACAATAAGATTTCCACCGATCTGACCCGTTATGCCGGCCGGCTTGAGGCTTTCGCGCACGAATTCAGCGGAATCCTGTCGCGGCAGCTCGAAGAGGCTGACTGATCCATGGCGGGCCAGACGGCAGGCAGCGGCTACCGCGGAAACGGGAAGTATCGCTACACGAAAATGGCGGAGATCAACGTCACGCCGTTTGTCGACGTCATGCTCGTGCTGCTGATCGTCTTTATGGTCACCGCCCCCTTGCTCACGGTTGGCGTTCCGGTCGACCTGCCGAAAACCCGCGCCGCGACGATCAACGATACACAGGAACCCTTGGTCGTCTCCATTAATGGCGAGGGAAAGCTATTCCTGCAGGAAAGCGAGACGACCCTGGACAATATGATTCCGCGATTGCGCGAGATCATGAAAGCCAATCCCGACCTACGGATTTTCATTCGCGGCGACGAGACACTGCCATATGGCACCGTGATGGAGGTAATGGGGGAATTGAGTGCGGCGGGCCTCCGCAAGGTCTCTTTGCTCGCCAAATTGCCAGAAACAGAGACAAGCAAAAAATAGTGCGACCGGATGCGAATAGCCGCCGCCATATCCGCAACGCTGCACATCACGGTCTTTCTGTTCGCGTGGCTGGGCGTTTTGCCCTCCGCACCGCCGACAATCGCGCCGGCTCAGGTGATCGACGTAGAGATTGCGACCGAACAGGCAAAACCTGCGCCCAAACCGAAACCGGTCGCCAAGGCAGAGCCCAACCCCGAGCCG
>JAPPPC010000862.1:1402-6012 GCA_028817685.1 Rhodospirillaceae bacterium | reverse complement strand
TCGGCGAGGACGGCGGCGGCCGCGTCGCTTTTCTCTTCACCCAATGGCGGTTCCAGGTCGAAATGGCCGTAACGGTCCGTGCCGCGCACCAAGGTTGCGGATAGGCGCGTCTCGCCGACATGGCGCACCCGGGTCGGGATGTAGCTGATGCCGATTCCAATGCGCGGTTCGTCCGTCGTGTTCGGGCGCGACCGGTGTATCGCCAGGGTGTGGTGGAAAGACACCTCGCCCGGCTGCATGATCAAGCTGACCGCACCGGTCTCGTCGATATCTTTGGCGATCGTCTGCCCGCGCGACAGCATCAGGTCCGGATTTGGCTTGTCGGCGTGCAGCAACTGTCCCTCGCCATGCGTTCCCGGCAGGAACTGCATGCAGCCCATTTCTTCCGTGGACGGCGTGAGCGCGACCCAGGCGGTGACGTGTTCGAACGGGCTGAGGCCGAAATAGGTTGCGTCCTGATGCCAAGGCACGGCTTTCAGGCTGTGCGGTTCCTTGAACCAGACGGTCGTGTGAAAGACCAGGATGTCGGGACCCATCAAAGTTTCCAGATGGTCGAGGATCACCGGGTGGCGCACCAGATCCGCGGCCCAGTCGAACAGCAAATAAGGTTTGAGCCGGTTGGTCGCTTGTCGGCGGCCAGGATTCTCCCACTCGACACCGCAAGTCCGGATGCAAGCCTCGCGCATGGCAGCGGCTTCTTCGTCCGACAACATCTGTCGTCCGGGCAGGAATCCCTGCTCTTTGTACGTCGCGATTTCTTCAGGTGTCAGCATCGTTGCACCGTGAAGTCCTGGGCGATTTCGCGCAAGCGGAATTTCTGGATCTTGCCGCTTGGCGTGCGTGGCATCGCGTCGATGACCTCCAATCTCTCGGGTAAGTACTGTTTGGCCATCTTCTGTTCGGTCAGATAGGCGATCATTTCTTCGAACGACAGCGTCTGTTCCGGCTTTAAGGTGACGAAGACGCAGGCGCGTTCGCCCAGGCGTTCGTCGGGTATCGCGACGATGGCGGCGTCCTCGACTGCGCTGTGCCGGTACAGCATCTCCTCGACCTCGACGACGGGGATGTTCTCCGCGCCGCGGATGATGACGTCTTTACTGCGGCCGCTGATGCGGATGTAGCCGTCTTCCTGCATGCGCGCCAAATCGCCGGTTTCGAACCAGCCGTCCGGGTCGGTAGCGAACAGGTCCGGTTTCTTCAGATAGCCGACGAAATTGCCCATGCCGCGCGCCTGCAACCGGCCTTCGGTGCCGTGCGCGACCGGCTGGTCGTCGTCATCGACGACGCGGACTTCCATCCCTTCGATCGGTCCGCCGTCGGATCCGAAGACTTTTTCTTCCGGATCGCTCGGCCGCGTCGTGGTGACGCCGCCATTCTCGGTCATCCCCCAGGCGGCGATGACCATCACCTGCAGCCGTTCCGCGGCGCGGCGCGACAGAACACGCGGGATCGGGGCGCCGGCAGTGAGGAAGGTATGGAGCGAACCGAGGTCGTGATGTTCGATCGCCGGGGTATTGGTCAGGTCGGCCAGGAACGGGGTCGACGCCATCGTGAAGGTACATTTCTCGGCGTCGATGATGCGCGCCGCTTCGGCCGGGTCCCAGACATCCATCAACACCGCGGGGCAGCCCAGAACCACCGGCATCATCAGCCCGTAGAGAAACCCTGTCAGATGGGCCAACGGCGAAGCCATCAGCACCGTGTCGTCCGAATCGAGCTCGATCCGTTCCGCGAATTTATGGATGTTGCTGATCAGCGTGTTGTGCGTATGCATCACGCCCTTGGGCTGACCGGTCGTCCCGCTGGTGTACATCAGGATGGTGACGTCGTTCGGGGCGGGTTTGCATTCGGCAAAGATGGGGCCGGCTTCCGCCTCCGCCTCCCATTGCCGGTCGACGAAACAGGCGTCGAAGGCATTGGCGTCATCGCCGCCGACGACAAAGACATGCTCCAATGCCGGCAGTTCCGGCCGCAGTTCCTCAATCATTGCCGGATAGTCGAAGCCGCGGAACAGGTGTGGCACGAAGACCGCCTTTGCCTCGCCGAAGGACAGCATGAAGGACAGTTCCCGGTGGCGGAAGATGGGCATCAGCGGGTTGATCACCGCGCCGGCCCTCACGCAGGCCAGATAGAGCGCGCTGAAATGCCAGTAGTTGGGCAGTTGCGCGGCGACCACGTCGCCGGGGCCGACACCATGCGCCGCCAACCCTAATGCGATTCGGTCCGCCATTTGGACCAGTTCCGTGTAGGTGTGATGGGACCGCGTTCCGGTCTGGCTGTCATACCCCACGATGGCCGTTCGGTTGGGATAGGCCGCGACTGCGTCTTCCAGATAATCGGTCAATAGCCGGTTCGGCCAAAGTCCACTCGCCATAAAGGCGGCAACCCGCTCCGGCGGCGTCTGGATTTCGAAACTCATGCTTCTCGCTCGTGATGCTTTGTTCGCGTTATTAGGCGAGATTTCACGCGGTCACACAAGCGGGTGCCCGTTCAGCATTCCGTTAGCCATTTCTCGACCTCGTGGCGCTGTATTTTGCCCGTCGTGCTGCGCGGCAGGTCGTCGAGCGCGACGAAGCGAATTTGTTTCGGCTGCTTGTAGCCGGCCAGCGCCGCGCGGCATTGCTGTGACAAATCGTCGGCGGTGAGCGTCGGGTCGCTCGCGGCGACGAAGGCGACCGGCACCTCGCCCCATCGGTCATCCGGCGCGCGCACGACGACGGCGTCGTCGACCTTGGGTTCGGCCAACAGGACCTGTTCGATTTCAGCGGGATAGATATTCTCGCCGCCGGATTTGATCATGTATTTCACCCGGTCGACGAAATCGAGCGTGCCGTCCGGGTTGCGCCGGAAGGCGTCTCCCATATGGAACCAGCCGTTGCGAAAGTCTTCCGCATTGGTCTCCGGCGCATTCCAATAGCCGCTGAACAGGGTCGGACCGCGAAAGGCAAGCTCGCCCACCTCGCCGGTGGCGACATCGTTATCGTCGGGATCGACCAGCCGGCAGCGGCACAGAGCGCTTTGCGTCTTGGACAGGGAGTCCGGTGTCACCCCGACGGGAATAAGGCCGGCGGATGCGGGCGGCAGGCCGGTTTCCGTCGACCCGAAGGTGTTGGCGTAGGGGGCTTGGACCAATTCGGTGATCTCGGCGATCTGGTGACGTGGCACCAGGTCCGCCATGGCGCCCACGACGGTGACCGGTTTCGCGGGCGCGTTGCGGCGCTTCAGCGCCTCGGCGAAGGGTTCGATCATGCCGGGCATCAGCAGTAGCCACCATTGCGGCTCGGATACCGTCACATCGACCATGCGCTCCGCGTCGAAACCGTCTACGACGATCACCTTGCCGCCGAGGCTGAGCACGCTGATCGCCTGATCCATCGATGCCATGTGAAACATCGGCGGCCAGGCGAGAAAGCTGTCGCCGGGCTGCAGACCGAAATCGACACAGCTCGACTGCGTGCGCGCGACTTCCGCCCTGTGACTGATGAGCGCGCCTTTGGGTAGGCCGGTCGTGCCGCTGGTATAGATGATGACCAAACCGTCCTCCGGTGCCACGGCGATGTCCGGTTCGGCTGGGTTGGATTCAGCAAGCCGTGCTTCATAGGCATCGCCGAGCAGAACCACCTCTTCGACAGTGGTGTCGAGCCCGGCGAAGCTTTCGGCGAACCGCTCGGAGACGAAGGCGAGCTTCGGCGTCACCAGATTGACGCAATGGGTCAGCTCGCCCGCCGCCAGACGCCAGTTCAGCGCACAGATGATCGCGCCGTTTTTCGCGGCCGCGTAGGCAATCTCCATATACTCGATGCGGTTCTCGGCCAGGACCGCGATCCGGTCGCCATGCTCGACGCCCAAGTCGGCAAGGGCATGCGACAGCCGGTTCACCCGCGCGTTGAAGGCTTCGTAGCTGTAGGATCTGCTGTCGTCTTCGATCGCGATCGCGTCCGGCTGAAGGGTTGCCTGGTCGCGCAGGATTTCGCCGACGGTCAGCCGCGCCGAACGGGCGACGAGCGCTTCCGGGGCCGCTGCCATCAGGCCGCGTTGCGCTGCCGCACCGTGAGCGGCAGGTTGCGCAGGCCGCGCGCGATCAGCTCGTCGCGCCAGGACGGAACCGGTCCGCGCAGTTGGAAATCCGTATAACGGTCGAGCAGCGCTTCGAACGCGACCTGGCCTTCCAACCGCGCGAGCGGCGCGCCGAGGCAGAGATGGATGCCCTTGCCGAACGCCATATGGCGGTTGCGGCGACGCGTGATGTCGACGGAATCCGCATTCTGAAATACGTCGGGGTCATGTGCGGCCGAATCGATCGCGGCGAAAACCCGGTCGCCCTTCTTGATGTTCTGGCCGCCGATTTCGACGTCCTCCAGCGCCAGCCGCACGATTGTGGCGATCGGTCCTTCGGCGCGCAGGAACTCCTCGACCGCCGAAGGGACGAGCGATCGGTCACGTTCGAGCAGCGCCAACTGATCCGGGTTCTGCAGTAAGGTGAACATGCCGCTGGTGATCAGATTCGTCGTCGTTTCGTGCCCGGCGAACAGGATCAGCACCAGGGTCGACACGATCTCATCGTCGTCGAGGGGTTTGCCGATCTCGCCGCCCTCGACCATCAGGCTGGT
>JAPPPC010000862.1:0-1392 GCA_028817685.1 Rhodospirillaceae bacterium | reverse complement strand
GTGGTCGGCTACTAGCTCGCGATAGAAGGCGACACATTCCGCCAGTGCCGCGTGCGATCGGTCGTACTTGTCCGGGGTCGAGCGGCCCTGCAGCACAAACTTGGCGATATCGTCCGACCAGCTGCGCAGATTGCCGACCTTCTCGCGCGGCACACCGCACAGATCGCCGATCACGGTGGCGGGCAGCGGGACGGCGAAATCGCTCAACAGGTCGATCTCCGTACGGTCGCCGAGACCGTCCAGGATCTCCGCCGCGATTGCTTCGACCTGGGGCCGCAGCGCGGCCATGGGTTTGGGCATGAAGGCGCCCTGCAGTACCTGCCGCAATCTGGTGTGAGCCGGCGGGTCCTTGAAGACCATCCATCCGCCGAGGATTTCCGTCAGGAAGGCGATCTGCTGCTGTTTCGATCCCGTCGCCTGATCGGCGAAGGGCGACATTTTCTCCACCGAGAAACGCCGGTCGCGCATCACCGTGCGAACATCGAAATAGCGGGTCACGAACCAGCCCTTTACCGACTCGTTCCAATGCACCGGGGCGTCCCGGCGCATTTTCGCGAAGGTCGGTTGGGGGTCCTGGATGACCCCCGGATCGAGCAGGTCGAACGCCTCGACCATGGCGGAACCCTCGGCCGCGGTGCGTTCTAGATCGGCGATTCCGGATCGAAGACCGGCTTGCGCTTCTCCAGATGCGAGGCCAGGCCTTCACGCACTTCCGGTCCGGCGAAACCGAGCATCTCCAGCGCCGTGGAGGCGTCGAAGGACGGACCCATCATCCGGTACCAGTTGTTGAGCGCGTATTTGGTCCAGCGGATCGCGCTCGGCGCGCCGGCGGCGAGCTTGGCGGCGACTTCCACGGCCTTGTCCTGCAGCTCGTCATCCTCGACGCAGAGCGAGACCAGCCCGTATTTCTCGGCGTCCTCGCCATTGACCGGCTCGCAGAGCATCAGCAGATATTTCGCCTTTGCCATGCCGCACAGCAGCGGCCAGTTGATCACCGCGCAGTCGCCCGCCGCGACGCCCAGGCGCGTGTGTCCATCGACAATCTTGGCGGCCTTGCCGGCGATCGAGATGTCGGCGAGCAGGGCAGCGACCAGCCCGGCACCGACCGCGACGCCGTTGATCGCGGAGACGATCGGCTTGTTGCAGTTGATGATGTTGTAGACGAGGTCGCGCGCTTCCTTCCACGCCTGCATGCGGGCCATTTCGTCATTCATGTTGGCATCGATCATGCCGAAATCGCCGCCAGACGAGAACGCCTTGCCCTTACCGGTCAGGATGACCGCGCTGATATCCGGATCGTCGTCGATGTCGCGCCAGATATAGGTGAAATGATTGTGGCCCGTGGCGTCGAGCGAGTTGTAGGTCTTCGGGTTGTTCAGCGTGATCCGCAGC
>JAPPPC010000122.1 GCA_028817685.1 Rhodospirillaceae bacterium | reverse complement strand
GAAGGTCGTCGCGCATGCGGTGCGCGTTGAAAATGGGTAGAGTTCTGCAATGCCGGCTTGAGGAGATCGCAAAATGACCGATATCGATGTGACGCGAACCGACTTCGGGGCGGACCTTTCGGTGAAGATCCGCGATATCGAGACGATCCCGCTGCATCTGCCGTTCGGTTCTCCGTTTCAGATCTCCGCGGCGACGCGTGATTTTCTCGAAGTTTTGATCGTCCGAATCCATACCGACCAGGGAGTCTTTGGTATCGGCGAAACGCAGGCGTGGCGCCGGCAAGGCAGCGCTGAAACCCTGCCCAACCTCATGCATTCAATTCATGATCAGTTCGCGCCGCTGCTGATTGGGCGCTCCCCGTTTGAAGTCAATGCGGTCATGCACGACCTGAATGCCTGCTTGTACAACTCGCTCTACGCGCAAGCGGCGATCGGCGACGCGCTGTACGATCTTATTGGCAAGTTTCTCAACGTGCCGATTCACACGCTGCTCGGCGGCAAGTGCCGCGACCGGGTGCGGGTCGGGGCGGTGCTGTCGATGAAACCGACAGTGGAGGCACTGCTCGATTCCGCACAAGGTTTCTACGACCGGGGATTCCGTCATCTCGGGCTGAAGATCGGGATCGATCCGGCGGCCGATCTGCGCAACGCCGCCGCGCTGCGCGAGCGGTTCGGCGACGACATCGTCCTGCGGGTCGATGCCAATGCGGGCATGAAATTCGATGCGGCGCAGCGTCTGCTGCGCAAGCTTGAGCCTTATGACATCGATGCCGCCGAGCAGCCGGTCGCGATCTGGGATATTGACGGGATGGCCGAACTGGCGCGGACGGTCGATATGCCGATCATGGCCGACGAGTCGGTTTCGACCGACCACAGCCTGTTGGAAGTCATCAGAAAGCGCGCCGCCACCGTCGTGCAGACCAAGACGGCGAAGAATGGCGGCATCCACTACATCCGCAATCTCTGGGCGCTGGCGCAAGCGTCCGGCATGCGCATCTACCCGGGCAACCATCCGAGCACGAGCGTTGCAACGTCCTCCGTGGCGCAAATGTGTGCCGCATCGCCGGAACCGGTGATGGAAGGGGTGTTCGCGGTCGGGGTTAGCGGCGCGCTGGCGGACGATATTGTGGAGAACCCGATCCGCCCGATCGATGGCGAGGTTTCGGTGCCGGACGGGCCCGGTCTCGGCGTGACCCTCGACGAGGACAAGCTCGCGAAATACCGGATCGAGATTTAGACGGAACTAGTGCAATTCGGCGCGCAGCTGCTGGCGCAGGACGTCGATCGGCTTCGCCTTACCTTCCACATCCAGGCACCAATAGGTCCAGCCGTTGCAGCTCGGCGCCCCTTGTACTGCGGCGCCGACTTGGTGGATCGAACCGCGATGGTCGGCAGAGATGACCGAACCGTCCGCCCGTACCTTGGCGGTATGACGCTTACAGGGGCTGATCAGGACGTCCCCGGCGGATAGCAGGCCCCGCTCCACGAGCCAGCCGAACGGGATGCGCGGCAGCTTTCGCTTCGACGGAGTTTCCAGCAGGCTGGTATCGGCATCCGTTCGAATCTTGGAAATTCGTTTCTTCGCGACCTCGGCGTATTCCGCTTCCCGTTCGATGCCAATGAAGTCCCGGCCGAGCCGTTTGGCGACCGCGCCGGTGGTGCCGGTGCCGAAGAAAGGGTCGAGTATGACATCGCCGGGGTTGCTTGCCGCAAGGATCACCCGGTGCAGCATCGCCTCGGGCTTCTGAGTAGGATGTGCCTTTTCGCCCTTGTCGTTCTTCAAGCGCTCCTGACCGGTGCAAAGCGGCATCACCCAATCGCTGCGCATCTGCAGATCTTCGTTCAGTGCCTTCATGGCTTCGTAGTTAAAGGTGTAGCGCGCCTCTTTCGACTTGGCGCACCAGAGCAGCGTTTCATGAGCGTTGGTAAAGCGTTTGCCGCGAAAGTTCGGCATCGGGTTCGTCTTAACCCAGACGATATCGTTGAGGATCCAGTAGGACAGGTCCTGCAGCGTCGCGCCAACGCGATAGATATTGTGATAGCTCCCTATGACCCAGAGGGTCCCGTTCGGTTTCAGCACCCGCCGTGCGGCGGTGAGCCACGCCTGGGTAAACCGATCGTACGCCGCGAAGCTGTCGAACCTGTCCCACTGTTCTTCGACGCCGTCGACCCGTGAATTGTTCGGACGGTGTAAATCGCCAGACAATTGTAAGTTATAAGGCGGGTCGGCAAAGATTACATCGACGGATTCCGCCGGAAGACTGTCGAGTATTTCGATACAGTCGCCCAATAGAATCTGATTTACAGGGAGTTTCTGTAACTGTGTTTGCTTTCTTTTCCTGCGCGGAGCAGGAGGCAGGCGCTTCAACGCGGCCATACTGAAAAGTATTAAGAAAAAAGCCTACCACATGTTGTGGTTTTACTTAAGGTAAGCCGCTATAGGTTTGAAACTGCGGCGGTGATGTTCGGTCACGCCGAAACGATCCAACCCTTCACGATGCGCTTTCGTGCCATATCCGGCGTTTCGGTCCCAGGCATACCCAGGGTGTTTGAGGGCCAATTCCGCCATGATCCGGTCGCGAGTCACCTTAGCGACGATTGAGGCCGCGGCAATCGAAAGCGAGAGACCGTCGCCGCGCACAACGGTTCGGACCGGGCAGGACAAATCTGGGGCCCTGTTGCCATCGACCAGGGCAATTTCAGGCTGTACCGGCAGGTTGTGGACGGCACGCTGCATCGCGAGCATTGTCGCCGCTAGGATATTTTGCGTGTCGATTTCATCGACGCTGGCGATCCCGACACCCTGGTAAATGTTCCCAGTGAGCGCGTCGAACAGGCGATCCCGCACCGTAGCCGTTAGTTTCTTCGAGTCGTCGAGTTGCTCTTGCACATGATGCGGCAGAGTTTCCGGCTCGAGTATTGCAGCGGCCGCTACGACAGGCCCCGCCCACGGTCCGCGGCCGGCTTCGTCGACACCGGCGACAACACCGCCGGCTTCCATTTCCAATGCGAAGTCAGGCATCGGGGTTTCGGGGTTCCGGTTCCGAGTCTGGCGGCGGCAAGGGCGGCAGGACTTCCTGCTGCGGGACCTGTGCAGTTGCCCGTGATGTATTTCGCCGGGAGACTCGCTCGAATAGTGCCTGCGCTTTTTCGATGCCGGTCACGGCGAGAGCGGCCAACGCGACCGAGACGCGGCGGGTGAGGCGCCATTCGCGGAAATAGACGAGACGGAGCAGCGCGCCGAGGGTCGCCGGGTGTTGAGCGGCCCGGTGATGAACGCGGCGGGCGCTATTCAGCCAGAGCGGACTCGTCACCAACGAGATCACGGTGACCGCGACGATAAGCCGATGAATGTCGGCGTCGATGACCTGCCGGTCGATCGCCGCAGCGCCGAGTACGAAGGAAAATTCGCCGATTTGCGCCAGAATTAAGCTGGATAAAAAGGCGCGCCGCCAAGGCTCCCCCATGAAGCGCAGTACGCCGGTGTTCAGCGCTGTCTTGAAGACGGCGATAAACAGCCAGAGCAGCAAGACGAGGCCGATATTCTCCCAGAGGAAACCGAGGTCGATCAGAAGCCCTATCGATAGGAAGAACACCATCAGCAGGACACTTTGCACCGGCCGGGCCGTCTCGCCGACCGCATGGCGTTGGGCACTGCTTCCGATCAGCAGTCCGGCGAAGAATGCGCCGAAGGCGGGCGACAGCCCAACGATGCCCGCAATCGCGGCAAAACCAAAGCACCAGGTCAGCGCGGCGACGGGGGTCAAGTCGACACTGCCGACGGTTACAGCGACCAGCGGCAGATTTACATGCCGTCTTCGGCTTAAATAAATAGTTGCGGCCGCCAGCAGCCCGATCGATAGGATGATTTTGAAAATCAGCGAGAACTGAAACGCTTCGCCGGACATGCCATCGATGACGATCAGCATGGGGGCAACGGCCAGGTCCTGAGCGACCAGAACGCCGACGGTGATCCGCCCGACCCGCGTGCGCAATTCACCGACCTCTTCCAGCATGCGGATTGCGACGACCGTACTGCTCAACGCCAGGACGAATCCAAACAGGATGGCGTGCGAGGCCGGCCAATCGAAGAACCGGGTAAAGGCCAGAAAGAGAATGACGCTGGCGACGATCTGCAGCAGCGCCGTGAAGACGGCAATTCGCCAGCTGCGCCGAAAACTGCGCAAGGACAATTCCATGCCGACGAAATAGAGAAGCATCAGCACGCCCAGTTCGGCCAGTGTCGCGACCTGGCCGCGGTCGCTGATCAGCGCGAGACCGGATGGTCCGAGCAGGATGCCCGCGAAGATATAGCCGACGATTGCCGGCTGGCCGAGCCGCCTGAGCAGCGTGCCGCACAGCGTCGCGGCGCTCACGACAACCGCGATTCCCGTCAAATCCAAGCTGCTTTCCATGGCTGCCAATCTAACAGATTCGCATTAAGACAGCCTTGCTAAAGCAAGCTCAATTGATCTCCCTTTGCCGGTGGCGGTCTAAACTGTGAGGTGTCGAGGGCTGGTGGACGCTGATCCATACCCAGCTTGCGCCGGGCCAGCAGAAAGCGTTTCTGCAGCATGTCGGCATAGATGCCGGTGCCGGTCCGACGTTGTCCCCAGGTTGAATCGTAGTCGGCGCCGCCGCGGGTGTCGCGAACCAGCGTCATAACGTGCTGTGCCCTGTCCGGATAGTGCGCCTGCAGCCACTCGATAAAAAGATCGCGAATCTCCAGCGGCAGCCGCAATAGCGTGTAGTCGGCGTAGCGGGCGCCGGCTTCCTTGGCTGTTGCGAGGATAGACTCGAGCTCACAATCGTTCAGAGCCGGGATCATCGGCGCGGCGAGGACACAGGTCGGGATACCGGTCTCACTCAGTGTGCGAATTGCCGCCAGACGTTTGGCCGGTGTCGGTGCGCGCGGCTCCAGTTGTCTTGCCAGCACCCGGTCGAGGGTCGTCACCGAAATTGAAACCGTTGCCAGTCCGGCCTCCGCCATCGGTCCGATGAGATCTATGTCGCGGATCACCAGCGGCGATTTCGTGACGATGGCATAGGGATGCCTGAAATTTGCCAGCACTTGCAAAATACGTCGGGTTATCAGGAGGTTCCGCTCGATGGGCTGGTAGGGGTCCGTATTGGCGCCGAGAGCGATAAAGGCAGGCTTGTAGCTCGGTTTGCGGAGCTCCTCGGCCAACCGTTCCGGCGCGTCCGGCTTTTGGAAAAGCCGTGTTTCGAAATCCAGCCCTGGCGACAGTCCGTAATAGGCGTGGGTCGGGCGCGCAAAACAATAGATGCAACCATGTTCGCACCCGCGATAAGGGTTGATCGACCGGTCGAAAGGTACGTCCGGAGACTCATTATAGGCGATGGCTCTGCGCGCGCTATCGATCCCGACGGTCGTTCGAAGCGGCGGCGGTGCCTCGCCATCACCCTCCCAACCATCATCGAAATGAACGCGCTCCTGCGCTTCGAACCGGCCGGTCCGGTTGCTCGCGGCGCCGCGTCCCTTGCGCGCCTGCGTTGGCGTCAGCGTGTCCATGCGAAAACAATAAAGAACAAAAACAGAACAAACAAGACTTTTTGCCGGTTGCCCGATAAGCATCGCTGAGCGATAAGGTTCGGGTATGGCCGATTTGAGCATCATAATTCCCACCCTCAACGCGAGCGAGGGCCTGCGCCGCAGCTTGCCGCCGCTGGCGGCGTTCGACGCGCTGAACCTGGTGCATGAGGTCATTTTTGCGGATGGCGGTTCGACCGACGAAACCCACGATATCGGGGAGGCCGCGGGTGCGCGCATCGTCGAAGCGACGCGGGGCCGTGGGCAACAACTTGCCGCGGCGGCGTCCGTCGCGAAGGGCCGATGGTTGTTGTTCCTGCACGCCGACACGTGTCTCGACCTTCGATGGCATGAGCCGGTATGGAGTTTCATGAATGAGCCGGAGAATGTGCGGCGCGCCGGCTTCTTTCGCTTCAAACTGGACGACCGGCGCAAACGCGCCAAGCTTCTGGAGCGCCTCGTCGC
>JAPPPC010000029.1:14581-20902 GCA_028817685.1 Rhodospirillaceae bacterium | reverse complement strand
TCCTGGCACTGGTCGCCGGCGGCGTTTTCCACAAGGGAATTCGCGCAACCCAGATCCTGAAATACGCCTTTGTATGGATCGGTATCGCCGGCATCGCCGGCCTCGGCTACGCCTACCGGTTCGAACTCGGCGCGGTGAAGGACCGGATGGTGGGCGAACTGATCCCCGGCACCGGCGTGCCGGCCGCCGGCGGTGAAATCCTGTTCCGCGCCGACAGCAGCGGCCACTACAATGTGGAAGCAAAAATCAATGGCGTATCTGTCCGGTTTCTGGTCGATACGGGTGCAAGCGACGTGACGCTGTCGCCCCGTGACGCGAAGCGTATTGGTCTCGACACGGGCCGCCTTGCCTTCAATCGCCGGTATCAGACCGCCAACGGGATCGTCATGGGCGCACCGGTTACCTTGCCCCAAATCCGGATCGGACCGATCGAAGTGCGCGACGTGCCCGCTTCGGTCAATGGGGCGCCGCTGAACGCCTCCCTGCTGGGCATGTCGTTTCTGGAGCGGCTCAGCGGATATCAGGTGGAGAATGGTACGCTCACGCTGCGGCAATAGGGCACCAATTGACGGCATTTAACAGAATTCCTATTCTGTAATCATGGCACGCGTCAGAGAATTCGACCCGCAGGAAGCCATCCAAGGCGCCATGAACGTGTTCTGGCGCAGCGGTTATGGCGACACGACGATGGAGGACATCGTCTCCGAGACCGGTGTCAGCCGGTACGGGCTGTACGGCACATTCGGCAATAAGAAGGACATTCTGCTGGCCGCGATCCGCCATTACGAACGGACCATCGAGGAAACATTCTGGGCCGGGTTGCGCCGGCCGGATGCGCGCGGTGCCGAAATCGCCGAACATTGGCAGATGCTGCGCGATTACGCCGAGGATGAGTGTTTCTGCAACGGCTGCCTGATTGTCAACGTCGCCGCCGAAGTCGCACCGCACGACCCCGATATCGCTGCGGAAGTTCAACGGATCGACGCCAAGCACGCCGAATTGTTCGCCCGTGCGATCCGCAACGGTCAGGCGGCGGGAGAAATCGCAGACGATGTCGACCCCAATGGCACCGCCAAGATGCTGGTCGCGCTGTCGCGTGGCGGCGCCTTGATGATCAGGGCCGGCGTAAAACCGGCAGAACTGGAAGGCGCGATCCAATCCGCCCTGTCATTTTTGCGGCCTCCCGGATAATTCCTGCTGGAAAACGGGTTGACTTCCAATCCAGAACACATATTCTGTTATCGAAATGAACGGCCCGCGGGCGGTTTTTTTTGGCGCAAAACAGAATAGTCATTCTGATAAGTCTGGACATTTAGGGAGCAAGCGATGGGCACAAGCATTTCAGACCGGTGGGCGGTTGCACTGGCCGAATTCGTCGTCCGCCGCCGCTGGCTTGTGATCGCCGCAACATTGATCGCCGTCGCCGCCATTGGCGCGGGTGCCCGGCATCTGGAGTTCTCCAACAACTACCGTGTCTTCTTCGGGGCCGAAAATCCGGAACTGATCGCCTTCGAGAATTTCCAGGCGACCTATACCAAAAACGACAACATTCTGGTCGTCGTCCAACCTAAGGACGGCACGCTGTTTACCGCATCCCAAGCGGACGCGGTCGAGCGCATTACCGCGGACGCGTGGAAGACACCTTTCGCGATCCGCGTCGACTCGGTGACCAACTTCCAGCACAGCTGGGCCGCCGGCGATGACCTAACGGTCGAGGATCTTGTGCGCAACGGCGCGAAGATGACGCCGGAGGAGCTTTCCCGCCGCACCGCCATTGCCCTGGCCGAGCCGCTGCTGCGCGGCAACCTTATTTCGCGCAACGCGGCAACCACGGGCGTCAACATCGTCCTGCAATATCCCGAAAAGAGCCTCACGGAAGTGCCCGCCGCGGTCGCACATGTCCGCGCCATTCGCGACGCCATTCTGAAGGATCATCCGGACCTGACAGTCGCGCTGACCGGCGTTTCCATGCTCAACAATGCGTTTGCCGAAAGCGGCCAGACCGATGCGGCGACCTTGATCCCGGTCATGTACGGCGTGTTGCTGGTCTTCATGATCGTGCTGTTGCGCAGCGTGACCGGTACGGTTTCCACCTTGCTGGTAATCGGTTTCTCGACGATCGCGGCCATGGGCTTCGCCGGATATATCGGCGTCAAGCTAACGCCCGTATCGATCACCGCCCCGACCATCGTGCTGACCTTGGCGATCGCCGACAGCATTCATGTCCTGGTCACGCAGTTGGGCTTAATGCGCGAGGGCATGGACAAGATCGCGGCGCTGAAGGAAAGCATCCGCATGAACGCGCTGGCGATCACGATCACCAGCATCACGACGATCGTCGGCTTCCTGAGCATGAATTTTTCAGACGCCCCGCCATTTCACGATCTCGGCAACATCACCGCCGCCGGCATCGCCGCCGCATGGGCCTTGTCCCTTGCCTTCCTGCCCGCCGTGATCAGCCTGCTGCCGCTTAAGGTCCGCGCGCAACAGGGCAGCGGCGCGCGCATGCAGCGCTTCATGGAGGGCATGGCAGACATGGTGATCGGGCACTACAAGAGCATCTTGGTGATCTTCGGTACGGTTGCCGTGGTGCTTGCCGCCATGGTTCCGACGATCGATCTCGACGACCAATGGGTCAAATATTTTGACCATCGTGTCCCGTTCCGCGGTGACGCGGAATTCGCGATAGAGCATCTTGCCGGCCTCTATCCGATCGAGTTCTCGGTCGAGTCGGGACGGCCCGGCGGCGTCAGCGATCCGGAATACCTCCAACATCTGGATGCCTTCACCGCCTGGCTTCGGACCAAGCCCGAGGTGCGTCATGTCTACAGCTACACCGACATCATCAAGCGGCTGAACAAGAACATGCATGGCGACGACGCCAACTGGTACAAGATTCCCGAGTCGCGCGAGCTCTCTGCCCAATACCTGCTGCTTTACGAATTGTCTCTGCCGTTCGGTCTCGATCTCAACGACCGAATCAATATCGACAAGTCAGCCACGCGGGTGACCGCCACCCTGGACGAGATCACGACGGCACAACTGCGCCGGTTCCTGACCGAAGCCGAATCATGGCTCCAGAAGAACGCACCGGAAGCGATGCACACCAAACCGACCAGCGCTTCGGTCATGTTCGCCTACATCTCGCAGCGCAATATCGAAAGCATGCTGCGCGGTAATGCGATCGCCATCGTCCTGATCGCGATGATCATGGCCTTGGCGCTGCGCAGCGCCGGTATGGGTGTACTCAGCCTGCTGCCCAATGCCGTACCGATCGTAATGACCTTCGGTCTCTGGGCGATCCTCGTCGGGCAGGTCGGTATGGCTTCGGCGACCGTTACCGCCACTGCGCTCGGCATCGTCGTCGACGATTCCGTCCATCTGCTGACCAAGTATCTGCGAGGCCGGCGCGAAAAAGGCTTCACCGTCGAAGAGGCCATTCGCTACGCCTTCCGTATGGTCGGCCCGGCCATCATGACGACAACGATGATACTGACCGCCGGGTTTTCGGTCCTCGCCCTGTCGACCTTCAAGATCAACGCCGAGATGGGCTTGCTGACGGCCATGGCCATCGCACTCGCCTTGATTTTCGACTTCCTGTTCCTCCCCGCCTTGCTGATGCTCGGCAGAAAGAAAACGGAGACCACCAATGCGCAACTTGCTACTGCGGAATAGTGCCGCTGCCCTTCTGATCGCCCTGGCGGCGGTTCCGGCCGCTGCCGAGACTCCAGCGGAGAAAGGCTTCGCCGTGGCCGCCCGCTCCGACCGAACCGACCGCGGTTTCACCGACAGCCGGGTCGAGATGAAGATGGTCCTGCGCAACGCCGCCGGACAGGAATCGCAACGCACCCTGGCGCTGAATACGCTGGAAATTCCGGACGAACAGGTCGGCGACAAAACGCTAATCGTGTTCGACAGCCCGGCCGATATCGACGGCACCGCCTTGCTGTCACACGCAAAAATCCTCGATGCGGACGATCAGTGGCTCTACCTGCCGGCTCTGAAGCGGATCAAGCGGATTTCCTCCGTCAACAAATCCGGCCCCTTTGTCGGCAGCGAATTCGCCTTCGAGGATTTCACCGCCCTGGAACTGAACAAATACACCTACAAATATCTCCGCGAGGAAGCCTGCGGCGAGATGACCTGCGATGTGGTCGAACGCACTCCCCGTTACGAGCATTCCGGCTACACGAAGCAGATCGCCTGGGTCGATCAGCAGGATTTCCAGGTCCGTAAGGTCGACTTCTATGACCGCCGGGGCGACTTATTGAAGACCCTGGAGCAGAAGGATTACCGGCAATATGACGACAAGTACTGGCGCGCGCACCTCCTGGCGATGACCAACCATCAAACCAAGAAGAGCACCGACCTGGTCTTCGGCGAATTCGCGTTCAAGACGGGGCTGCGCGAGCGGGACTTCGTGAAGAACACGCTGAAACGGATCCGATGAACCCGACACGCGCGATTCTTCGGCATCTCGGGCGACTACTGGCGGTCCTTTCCGCCTTCATCGCGAACCCCGTTCTTGCCGCCGATATCAGAGTCTCCGGATTTGTCGCTTCGGAACTTCGCTGGTTCCCGCAATCGCCGCAATTCCAAGGCCAATTCAGCGGCGTTGAACCCTCTTTGCTCGCCGAGCCGGAGTTCCGCTACCGCAGCAAGGACCGCAATACCAGCGCTGTCTTCATCCCCTTCCTGCGCCTTGCCGGCCGCGACGACGAACGCACCCATTTCGATATTCGCGAGGCCTATGTCGCGACCCGCAGAGGCGACTGGGACCTGCTGGTCGGCATCAACAAAGTGTTCTGGGGGGTCGCGGAATCGCGCCATCTGGTGAACATTGTCAACCAGTCCGATACGCTGGAAGATATCGACGAGGAGGACAAGCTCGGCCAACCGATGATCAATCTCGGCGTACAGAAAGACTGGGGCCGGCTCGATCTCTTTGTCCTACCCGGCTTCCGCGAACGCGCCTTCCCGTTGACCGAAGGCCGGCTGCGCGCGGGCTTGGTCGTCGACGAAGACCTCGCCAGCTTCGAGAGCGGTGCGGGGAACAAACATATCGACTTCGCGGCCCGCTATTCGCATGTGCTGGGCGATTGGGATGTCGGAGTTTCGCTGTTCCATGGGCTAAGCCGCGAACCGCGCCTGTTGCCCAACGCAACCGGTACGGCGCTGGCACCGCGCTACGACAAGATCACGCAGTTCGGCGTCGATTTGCAGTACACGCTCGATGCCTGGCTGTGGAAGTTCGAAGGCATTGCCCGCGAAGGGCACGGTGATAGCTTCGCCGCCATGGTCGGCGGGTTCGAATACACCTTCTTCCAAGTCGCGGATAGCGATGCGGATATCGGTGTCCTGGCCGAAATTCATCTCGATGGCCGGGACGCGAACCGTGCCCCGCCGACGCCCTTCGAACACGATATCTTTCTCGGCAGCCGGCTGGCGCTGAACGACGTGGACGACACCCAGGCGCTGGTCGGGGCTGTTATCGATGCCGATGACGGCACCCTGTCCTTCTTCATCGAAGCGGAGCGCCGGATCAGCGACAGCTGGAAAATCGAGGCGGAGGCCCGCCTGTTCGGCAATGTCGGTGACGAGAACGTCCTCGCGCCCTTCAAACGCGACAGTTTCGTGAATTTTCGTCTTTCGAAATTCTTTTGAGGTCAGTCGGGCCGGCGCAAGCCGAGCACGATATCGACATAGTCAGGCTCATTTTCCGGCGTCAGATATCCGTGCCGGATCAGAAAGTCGATGATCGCCAGGTTGCAGTTGAACTTGAAATCGAAGCTGTCCCGCACCCGGACGGCGACCCGGTCAATCGGCCAGAGTTCGAATTCGTCGATTTCGCCATCCGTGTTGACGGGCGTGAAGTCCGCCGGCATTTCCAGATCGTAGCAGAACATCTGGTCGGGCTTTGCGCCGTCCAACGTCTCGTGGCAATAGCTGATGACACCGACCGGCTTGGCCTGCGCAGCGAGTGATTCCGGAATGCCCGCCTCCTCGCCACACTCCTTGATCAAATTGTCGCGGGGCGTAATGCCGATCGGCTGGCCGCCGGCCACCGTATTGTCGAGCATGCCGGGATAGGTCGGCTTGTCCCGCGCCCGCGTGGCGACCCACATATGCAACCCGTCCTCGCGGCGCACATAGCCATTCATATGCACGCCCCAGGCACGGATGCCGAAATGCGGAACGGCAGCGCGCTCCATCTGCAGTAGCGGCGCATCCCCCCACTCCGGCATGACCGGGTAGGGTTCGTCGCGCCAGCCATCGATCAGTCCGATCGTTGCCAGGGCGCGCAACGGCCGCTCCAACGCG
>JAPPPC010000029.1:10817-14571 GCA_028817685.1 Rhodospirillaceae bacterium | reverse complement strand
TCCAACGCCGGCATGATCGACACCGCATCGCCGGCAACGTCGAAAATCTCAGGCCAATCGGAAAGTTTGGAAACGAATTCCGGCCTGAGCCACCCGACCCGCTGCCCGTCGATCAGGAACGGCACGAATCGACTGAGATCAGCGTTGTTGCAGGCGCGGATATGGCCGAGATAGCTCATTGTGCCAGACTAGCCGTTCAGGCCACGTCGGCGTAGCGTTTCTCCGACACCAGCACACAATCAACCTCGAAGATCTGGTTCATGCAGCGCCCGATATAACGCGCCTGCTCGAGGTCCATACCGTGCATGGCGATATCAAGCGTGAGCGCCAGACCGTCCCGACGACAATCGAACCGGTCGGGAACAAGGCCCCGTTTGGCAAAGAGTTCCAGAACCCGCGGCATAACGCCCGGTGCAACTTGCGCCGTGACGGAAAAGCAGGCGGTAGTGGGATCAGATGTGGGTGTGGACATGACGCGTAACCTCAAATGAAGATTCAACAAGACGAACAACGACCGGCCGGCCCTGTACAGGGACCGGGGTGCTAATTCGCTTGCCGATAAGGTTTTGCGCGTTCATGAAGAGGCTTATATCAGGGTGACATGCGGATTTACAGTAGGAAGATCACGACCGTGAGCAGTGCCAGAAGATCGAAGTTCTCGATGGCGGGCGTTATCGCGTCACTCGCGTTTCTCGTCGTCGCCTGCGCGGCCCCCGAGAAAACCCGTTGGACAAAGCCCGGCACCAACGCGGGCCCGAAGCCGACCGATGCCGCAAGCTGCCGCGCCGACGCCAACCGCCGCGCCGAGCGCGAGTATTTGCTCGATACGCAATCCCGCAGCGATGACCGATTTGCGTCGGCGGGATCGCTGCAGAACGAATTGGCGCGGCGCGACGCCAAGCGATACCGACAGCGAATCTTCGAACAGTGCCTGCGCAGCCTGGGCTACGAACCAGAGGCGCGGGACCGATTCGAAGCGCGTTAACAGGCGATTGGCCGCGACTCTCGGGCCGTGGTATATCTCCGCGAATTCCTGCGGGGCGGCCGAGACTTGGCAGAAGATAAGCGTACGCGAAAGAAATTGCGGCTGGATGCGCCGACCCGGCAATTGGCGGGGCGGATCTGGCGCGACTATGTCCGCCACCATAAGGTCGCGATCCTGCTCGCGATCGTCTGCATGGTCATCGTTGCGGCCTCCGCTGGCGGCCAGGCACGGTTGATCGAACCGGCGCTCGACAAGGTGCTGGTGACCGGCGATGAGCGGCTGGTCTGGATCATCCCCCTCGCCTTCCTGGCGATCTCCATCATCAAAGGGTTCGGCAGCTACGGGCAAACCGTGTTGATGAACCGGGTCGGCCTCAGGGTCGTCACCACCCTGCAAAGTGAGATGTTCGACCGCATCGTCCGCGCCGATTTGGCCTATCTGCATGGCGATGCGACGGGAAAGCTGATTTCCCGCTTTACCAACGACGTGAATTTTCTGCGCGAGGCCGTGATCAAAACGGTGACGGGCTCGGTCCGCGATCTGCTGACGGTCGTCGTCCTGGTCGGCGTCATGTTCTACACCCATTGGGTGTTGGCGACGATGGCCTTCATCGTGTTCCCGGTCAGCGTTTTCCCGGTGATCTATCTCGGCCGTCGCCTGCGCCGGGTCTCGGCCGAAACCCAGGCCGAACTCGGCGTGCTGACCGCGTTGCTCGACGATGTGTTCAAGGGCGTCCGGCAGGTCAAGGCCTACGGCATGGAGAACCACGAACAGCGCCGCGCCGACGGGATGTTCGAATCGATTTTCCGGTTCATCCTTAAGGCCGCGCGCGTGCGGGCGCGCTCCTACCCGATCATGGAAACGCTGGGCGGATTGGCGATTGCGGGCGTGCTGTTTTACGGGGGCTATCAGGTCTTGCACGGTGAAACGACGGTCGGGAAGCTGATTGCCTTCCTCACCGCCCTGGTCATGGCGTTCCAGCCGATGCGTAGCCTGGCCAGCCTGAATGCCAGCCTGCAGGAAGGGTTGGCCGCCGCGCAGCGCATTTTCACCATGATCGACTATCGCCCGGCGATCGTCGACAGCCCGGATTCAGGCCCCTTGAAAATCGAGGAAGGGGCGATCCGCTACGACGATGTCACCTTCTCCTATGGTGACGGGATTCCGGCACTTCGCGGGGTGACCATCGAAGCCCGGCCCGGCCAGAAGATCGCGCTCGTCGGCCCCTCCGGCGCCGGCAAATCCACCGTGCTGAACCTATTGCCGCGCTTTCACGACGTCTCCGGCGGTACGGTGTCCATCGACGACCAAGATGTCCGCGCGGTGACGATCGAATCCCTGCGCCGGTCCATAGCTTTGGTCAGCCAGGAAACCGGCCTTTTCAATACCTCCGTCCGAGACAATATCGCCTATGGCGATCCGACGGCGGATGACGACGCGATTGTCGAAGCGGCGAAATCAGCCGCCGCGCACGATTTCATCAGCGAGTTGCCACAGGGTTACGACACGATTATCGGAGAGGCCGGATTGCGCCTGTCCGGAGGGCAACGTCAACGGCTCTCCATCGCCCGCGCGATGTTGCGCGACGCACCGATCCTGTTGCTCGATGAAGCTACATCGTCACTCGACACGCAATCGGAACGTCTGGTGCAGGAAGCGTTGAAGAGACTGATGGTGGGACGGACGACCCTGGTGATCGCGCACCGTCTGTCGACGGTCATCGACGCGGATCGAATCTACGTACTTGATGGCGGACAGGTCGTCGAGCAAGGCAGCCATAACGAACTGCTGGCGCGCAACGGCCTCTACGCAGAGCTTAGCCGGATGCAGCTCGCGCCGGACGAAGCGGATCCGCCCGCCGTTCAGGCCCGGATGTAGCTGGATGCGCGCGTTACGACCGGTCATCCGTCACCCGAAGGTGCAGGACGCGCTATGCTGGCTCGCGGCCGCCTATGTCCGGCTGGTGCGGTGGACCGGCCGTTGGACGATCGTCGGCGACGAAGCGCTGCTGGCGTTCATGAAGACCGGCGCACCTTTCATCGTATCCTTCTGGCATGGCCGTCTGCTGATGATGCCGTTCAGCCACGACAAGCAGGGCCGCACGGTGGAGATGCTGATCTCCAACCACCCGGACGGCCGGCTCATCGCCAAGACGGTCGGCCATCTGGGCATCGGCACCATCGTCGGCTCGACCTCGCGGGGCGGCACCAAGGCGGCGCGCGAGCTGACACGCCGATTGCGCGATGAAAACGGCATAATCGGCATCACCCCCGACGGTCCCCGCGGCCCCCGCATGCGGGCAAGCGACGGCGTTGTCGCACTGGCGCGGCTGGCCGAAGTCCCGATCTTCGCAATCGCCTATTCAACGAATCGCGGGAAGCTGCTGAACAGTTGGGACCGCTTTCTCCTGCCCTACCCTTTCTGCCGCGGCGTCTTCGCCTGGGGTGAGCCGATCTATGTCCCGAAAGATGCGGACAAGGCCACGCTGGAACGCAAGCGAACCGAAGTGGAGGCCGCATTGACGGCCGTGATGCGCCAATGCGACGAAATGGTGGGGCGCCCTGTCGTGGAGGCGGCGCCGGCCGCTGCGGAGTGCTGAGGCGATGGCGGGACTGTCACTCTACCGCGGTCTGACCGAGCTCGGCGCCCCGTTCATCGACATGTATATGCAGCGGCGGCTCAACAACGGTAAAGAAGACCCGGACCGTATCACCGAACGCCGCGGGATCGCCTCCCGCGAACGACCGGAAGGACCGCTCGCCTGGGTCC
>JAPPPC010000029.1:0-10807 GCA_028817685.1 Rhodospirillaceae bacterium | reverse complement strand
CCTGGGTCCATGCCGCCAGTGTCGGTGAAGCGCAGTCCGCCCTGTCGCTGATCACGAAGATGCTGCGCGCGCGGATCGATCTCCACATTCTGATCACCACCGGCACGGTAACCTCCGCGAAGCTTCTGGCCGAGCGGCTGCCGCCGCGCAGTTTCCATCAGTTCGTGCCCGTCGACCGGGCACGTTGGGTGCAACGATTTCTCGACCATTGGGAACCCAATATGGCGGTGTGGATCGAGTCCGAGTTTTGGCCAAATCTGATCGCGCAGACCACCGCGCGAAATATCCCGACGGTTTTGGCGAACGGCCGGATCTCGCGAAAATCGGCGGCCAACTGGCGAATGTTGCCGGGTTTCATCAGCGATATCGTCGGGGCGTTCCGCCTGTGCCTGACCCAGACGGAAGAGGAGGCCGAACGGTTTCGCGCGTTGGGCGCCGACCCGGTTAAATGCGTCGGCAACCTAAAGTTTTCCGCCGCCGCACTGCCGGCCGACGAGGCAGACCTCGCAGCGTTAGCGGACCAAGTTGGTACCCGACCCCACTGGCTGGCGGCAAGCACCCACCCCGGCGACGAAGAATTGGTCGCTGAAGCGCATGGTATCCTCAAGGAGAAATTTCCCGGCCTCCTCACCATCATCGTGCCGCGCCATCCATCGCGCGGACAACAGGTAGCCAAAGAGGTCGCTGCGCACGGACTTCAGGTATCGCGCCGCGCCATCGGCGAGCCTATTTCCGCTACGGACGATATCCATATCGCGGATACGCTTGGCGAATTGGGCCTGTTCTATCGCCTGTCACAGATCGCGTTCATTGGCGGCAGCATGGCCCAGCACGGCGGCCACAATCCATTGGAGGCGGCTCAGCTCGATTGCGCCATCCTGCACGGTCCAGACATGGCAAACTTCGCGACCGTGGCGCAGCGACTCGGCGAGGCAGATGCCAGGACGGTAATACAAGACGTACCGACACTGGCGCATGCCGTTGCTGGGTTACTTGATGACGAGCAACGACGCCGATCCGTATCGGATGCGGCGGCCAAGGTTGCGCAGTCGAATGCTGCGGTCGTCGATTCGGTTATCGAAGAACTGAAACCGTTCCTCGACGCCCTGCCAGCCGGAAACTCCGATGCGCGCGCCTGACTATTTCGCGCGACGCGATGGCGTCAGTCAGGCGCTATCGCCGCTTTCAGGGCTTTACGCCGCCGTCTCCCGGCTGCGCCAACGTTGGACGAAACCCTGGCAAGCGCCCGTTCCCGTCCTCTGCGTCGGCAACATCACCGCAGGCGGCGCAGGCAAGACACCGGTCGCCTTGGCGCTTGGCGCCCTGTTGCGGGAACGGGACCAAGACGTGCATTTTTTAAGCCGCGGCTATGGCGGCCGGCTGCGTGGACCGACACGCGTCGACCGCACCAAACACACCGCACAAGATGTCGGCGACGAGCCGCTGCTGCTGGCGGAGGTTGCTCCTGCCTGGATCGCCCGCAACCGGGCGGCCGGCGCGAAAGCCGCGATTGCCGCGGGAGCGTCGGTGATCGTCATGGATGACGGCCTACAGAACCCAACCCTCGCCAAGTCGCTCAGCCTGGTGGTGGTCGATGGCGGTTCCGGGTTTGGCAACGGCCGCGTCCTGCCAGCCGGTCCGTTGCGGGAACCCGTCGATGAGGGCCTCGCGCGCGCCGACGCCGTTGTCCTGATCGAGCCGGATTCTAGTGGCGTCGCCGCCACACTCGAGCCGCAAACGCTGCCGATCGTCCGCGCCAGGATGATACCGGCGGTCGCCGCCGAAAGGTTCGCCGGCCGCAACGTCGTCGCCTTCGCCGGAATTGGCCGGCCGGAGAAGTTCTTCGCGACATTGGAGGAGATCGGGTGCCGGCTCATAACCAAACGCGGCTTTCCCGATCACCACACTTTCACGCCGGACGAGATCATGCGGCTCGTCGAAACCGCGCGGGCGGCCGGCGCCACGCCGGTGACCACGACCAAGGATTTTGCGCGGCTGCCGCGCGAGGCGCAGGTCATGGTGGAACCATTTCCGGTCCTTCTGGAGTGGCGTAACCCGCAGGAAATCGAAGGTCTGGTCGACCGGGCGCTCCTGGAATCAGTTTAAGGCGTCGGCCGGCAGCAGGAATGCCGGGTCGATCCGATGCTCAAACCAGTTGATGCGCCAGTCGAGATGCGGGCCGGTCGAGCGGCCCGTCGCCCCGACGGCGCCGACCCGTTGTCCCCGCGCAACGGTCTGACCGACTTCTACAGATAGCGCGCTGAGGTGCAAAAAGGCGGAGGTCAGCCCATGGCCATGATCGATGATGATGGTCCCGCCCGTGTAATACATGTCCTTATGGGCGAGAACGACCGTTCCACCCGCCGGGGCAATAACCGGCGTGCCCGTCGGCGCGGCGAAATCGATGCCGAAATGCGGCCGCCGCGGCTTGCCGTTCAAAATCCGTTGGCTGCCATAGACGCCGGTTACCGTTCCCTTCGACGGGCGCAGCCAAGTCCCCCGGAAATGCACCATGGGCCTGTCTTCCGCGCGCAGCTTGGCGATTTCGCCATTCTCGCGCTTGATCCGATCCAGGACCGACTTCGGCGGCGTCACCATGCGTCGTGGCAGGCCGTCGATGCGTTGAATGCGATACTTCCGGGGCTTGATCTTCAGTTTGCGTTCCTCGGCCGCCTGACCGGGCCGCTCGATCTTTAAGGTCGCGTCGGGCGGCGCGTCCCGCCCGAAACCGAACACGAAATCGCCCTCTGGAGAGACCCGCAACTCGCGCCCGTCCAGCGTCACCCTGGTATCAGGCGACGTCTTGCCGAAAATCAACCCGCCTTGGGTGAACTTGCCCTGCAATTCGACCGCCTGAACCTGTACCGCCCAGAGCAGAGCAAGGCAGAAAGTGAGGAACTTCATAGCAACTCGCCCTGTTTGTCCTCTGCCGGCTTCACGGCACGCTTTGGTTTGCTGCCGGCGATCACCGCGTCGGCCTTTTCCTTGTTGGCGAACTGCAACGCCACCGCATCGCCCGGCCGGAGTCGCTTCGCCGATGTGACCGGATTGTCGTCAGCATCGCGGACAATCGCGTAACCGCGCGCAAGCACATGTTCCGTCGAATAGCTGTCCAACAATTCGGAAAGATGGGCCAAGCGCTGCGCCCCGTCGGCGATACGGCGTTGCATGCTCTGGTCGAGCCGCGGGGTCAGGTCGCGCACGGCGCCGGCCGCGGTTTCGAGCGTGCGACGAAGCGGGACAGCGGACAGGCGCTGTGCGATCCCGTCGTGCCGTTCCTGCTGTCGATCGAGCCGCTGCGCCATCGCCGTGTGCAGCGCGCGGGCCTCGGATTCGACCTTGCGTCCCGCTTCGTCAACGACCTGCGCCGGGCTTTTGAGCCGTGCCGCGAGCAACGCGACGGATTGCGCGCGCTGTAACGTGATACCGTTGCCGGCATTGTCGAACCGTTCAGCAGTTACATCGAGCCGCTGCATCTGTACGCCGAGCAAACCCGTCACATCCGGCAGGCCGCGCGCCAGTCCTTCCACCCGCAGCCGCCGTTCCTCCAACATGCGCGACATGCCGCCAACCATGCGCCGGGCAGCATCCATGACCGTTTCGATAAGTTCCACCCTCACCGGAACGGCCATCTCCGCCGCCGCGGTCGGCGTCGGCGCGCGGCGGTCCGACGCGAAGTCGATCAAGGTCGTGTCCGTTTCATGTCCCACGGCGGAAATCAGCGGAATCTCGCTCGCCGCGGCGGCACGGACGACGACTTCTTCGTTGAACGCCCACAGATCTTCCAGGCTGCCACCGCCCCGCGCGACGATCAGCACGTCCGGACGCGGCACCGGTCCGGCGGGATCGAGCATATTGAATCCTTCGATGGCCGCGGCGACCTGCGCCGCCGCCCCGTCGCCCTGAACCAAGACCGGCGCCAGCAGCACGTGGCGTGGAAACCGGTCGTTCAGCCGGTGCAGAATATCGCGGATGACGGCGCCGGTCGGCGATGTCACGACACCGATCACGTCCGGCAGGTAGGGAAGCGCGCGCTTGCGCGATTCGTCGAACAACCCTTCGGCCGCGAGTGCCTTGCGCCGGTCTTCGAGCATCTTGAGCAGCGCGCCTTCGCCTGCCAATTCGAGCGAATCGATGACGATCTGATACTTCGAACGGCCCGGATAGGTGGTCAGTTTGCCCGAGGCGATCACCTCCAGCCCGTCCTCCGGTTTGATCGCCAGACGCCCCGCCACGCCGCGCCAGCAAACCGCGTCCAAATTGGCCGATTCGTCTTTCAGCGACATATAAAGATGGCCGGATGCGGCGCGTTTGAAGCCGGAGACTTCGCCCCGCACCCGCACGTAGGAGTACGCATCTTCCACCGTTCGCTTGAGCGCCTGCGACAGCTCGGAGACCGAATATTCCGGCGAATTACGGGGGCTGTCGGTGGAAATGTCGGTCATCGGCGCGGCCGTCATGATATTGTTGCTGCGCCAAGTATACAGCGTGGCCTGGGAGGAAACATGAAAGTTCTGGTGGTCGGTTCGGGCGGCCGCGAGCACAGCCTGTGCTGGGCGATCGCCGCCTCGCCGCTGTGCGAAAAACTGTACTGCGCGCCGGGCAATGCCGGTATCGCGGCGGATGCGGAATGCATCGATATCGGCGCCGAAGATATCGACGGGCTTATCGGGTTCGTGCAACAGAACGCAATCGAGTTCGTCGTCGTTGGGCCCGAGGCACCGCTGATCTTGGGGTTGGTCGACCGGCTCGACGAGATCGGCGTCAAATCCTTCGGCCCCAGCGCCGCCGCAGCGATCCTCGAAGGGTCAAAAGGCTTCACCAAGGATTTCTGTGCCAAGTACGACATCCCCACGGCCGCCTATCGTCGGTTCACCGACCCGGAGGCCGCCAAACAGTGGACGCGGGAACAGGGCGCTCCCATCGTCGTCAAGGCGGACGGACTCGCCGCCGGCAAAGGCGTTACGGTGGCGGCCGAACTGGACGACGCCCTGGCGGCGATCGACGCGGCGATGGTCGACGGTCAGTTTGGCGATGCCGGCGCGGAGCTGGTCGTAGAGGCGTTCCTGGAAGGCGAAGAGGCCAGCTTCTTCGCCCTATGCGACGGGGAAACGGCGCTGCCGCTTATGTCGGCGCAAGACCACAAGGCAGTTTTCGATGGCGATAAGGGCCCCAACACCGGCGGCATGGGCGCCTATGCGCCGGCCCCGGTAGTGACAGAAGCGATGGCCGAGACGGTCATGCAGAAGATCATCCTGCCGACCGTCGCAGGCATGAAGGCGGAAGGCCGGCCATATAAGGGCGTGCTCTACGCCGGTCTGATGATCACCGACAAGGGGCCGGAACTGATCGAATACAATGTCCGCTTCGGTGATCCGGAATGCCAGGTACTGATGACCTTGCTGATGTCGGACATCTTGATCGCGCTCGTCGCAGCAGCCGATGGGGTGCTGGACAGCTTCGATCTGCGCTGGCGCGACGAGGCGGCGCTGAGCGTCGTCATGGCCTCGAACGGCTATCCGGGCAGCTATGAAAAGGGAACCGAAATCGTCGGCGTCGAACTGGCCGCCAGCGAGGATACGGTGATCTTCCACGCCGGCACGGCCCGCGGCACCAACGACGAATTGCTGGCCACGGGCGGCCGGGTTCTCAACGTCACGGGCTTTGGCCCATCCGTTAAGGCGGCCCAAGAGGCGGCCTACGCAGCGGTCGACCGGATCGACTGGCCCGGCGGGTTCTGCCGCCGCGATATTGGCTGGCGCGCTGTCGCGCGGGAAGAAAGCTAACCGCGAATGACAGGGCACACGCTGCTGCTCCTGCGACACGGCAAATCGGGCTCGCCTGCCGGGGTCGCGGATTTCGACCGCCCGCTGAAGAAGCGGGGCAGACAGGCCTCGGACCAGATCGGCCGATGGCTGATCGATAACGGCCTGATCCCGGACTTCATGCTGTCCTCCCCGGCCAACCGGGCAATCGCGACAGCGCGGCGCGTCTGCGAAACGATGGGCAAAAATCCCGGCACGATCCACGAGAAGCGCGACATCTATCTGGCTGAACTGGAAACGCTCCTGAAGACCGTGCGTCTTCTGCCGGAATCGGCGGATCGGGCGATGATCGTCGGACACAATCCAGGGCTGGAGGAGTTGTTGGCGGCACTCTCCAAGACTGTCGTGTCCCCCTATGACGAGAGCGGCCGCATGCCGACCTGCGCGCTGGCCGTGTTGAGGTTGGACTCGGCCTGGGCGGACACGGCGTTGCAATCCGCCACCTTGGATCATTTAATCCTGCCGCGGGCGCTGCCGCCTGCCGCCTAATCCTTACGTCGAGGACACTGCCATGGCCGATATCGAATATTTCTACTCCGCCCACTCCGCCTTCGCCTATCTCGGCTCGGCCCGGTTCATGGAGATCGTCAAAGCCGGGGGGCACCGCATCGTGCACAAACCGTTCGAATTGGGCCCGGCCATCGAAGCAGGCGGCGCCGGATCGACCCGCGCCCGCTCCTCGGCGCACCGCGCCTACTATTTCGGGCGCGAAATTCAGCGCTGGTCGGAAGAGCGCAAAGCGCCGGTGGTCGACGGCATTCCGACCCACCACTACAACGACATGGCCCTGGCAAACGGCATGCTTATCGCCTGCGACCGCCAGGGGGCCGACACGGACAGGCTGGCGCATTGCCTGTTGGAAGCGCATTGGAAGGAGGATGCGGACCTCGCCGCGCGCGAAACGCTGGCATGGCTGGCGCAGACCGTCGATATCGATCCCGGCCCCTTGCTCGACGCGGCATTGAGCGACGAGATCCAAGCGATCTACCAGGCGAATACGCAGGAGGCGGTCGACCGCTCCGTCTTCGGTTCGCCGACCTATTTCGTCGCGGGCGACATGTTCTACGGCCAGGACCATCTGGAGATGGTCGAGCGCGCGCTGGTCAAACCCTACGCCGGCACCTGGCCGCCCCCCGCTGGCGAATAGGACCTACTGGCGGGAAATTCCCGCCTTGCCGCCGCGCAGCACGTATTTCTGCACCTTGCCGGTCGCCGTCTTCGGCAGTTCGTCGACGAAGCTCACCCATTGCGGTGTCTTGAAATGGGCGAGATTGTCGCGGACATGCAGTTTCAGTTCGTCCTCGGTCGCTTGGCCGCCCTCGCGAAGAATGACGAAAGCGTGCGGCGACTCGCCCCATTTTTCGTGCGGCATACCCACCACGGCGGCCTCTTGGACGGCTGGATGGTGCAGCAGGCAGCCCTCGACCTCGACGGAGGAAATGTTCTCGCCACCGCTGATGATCACGTCCTTGAAGCGGTCGCGGATTTCCGCATAGCCGTCCGGATGCACCACCGCGGCGTCGCCGGAATGGAACCAGCCATCCTTGATGGCCGCAGCGGTGGCTTCCGGGTCGTTGTAGTAGCCCTTCATGACCACATTGCCGCGGACGGTGATCTCACCCAGTGTTTCGCCATCATGCGGCACCTCGTTGCCGTCCTCGTCGACGATGCGCAGCTCGCCGGAACTGACCAGCTCGACGCCCTGTCGCGCCTTGATCTGGGCCAGTTCCTCGACCGGCAAATTGCGGTGTTCCGGCCGGGTCTCGCAGACCGTGATCAGCGGCGCCGTTTCGGTCAACCCGTAGACATGGGTCAGCTCCCAACCGAGGTCTCGCTCGACCGTCTCGATCGTCGCGGCGGCCGGCGGCGCGCCCGCCGTGAACAGCCTGACGCCGCGCGGCGCCCCTTCGCGAATTTCAGCCGGTGCATTGGCGATACTGATCAGCACCGTCGGTGCGGCGCAGAACATGGTGATGTTCTCCTTGCGGATCAGTCTGAAAACTTCCACCGGATCGACCTGCCGCAAACAGACATGGGTCATGCCGCGCGCGGTGTTGATCCAGGTGAAGGTCCAGCCATTGGCGTGGAACATCGGCAGGGTCCAGAGGTAACGGTCGGCGGGCGTCAAATGTTGATGCGTCAACGACCCCATGATGTTCATGTAGGCGTTGCGGTGGGTGATCATCACGCCCTTCGGTCGAGCCGTGGTGCCGCTGGTGTAATTAATCGTCAGCAGGTCCGTCTCTTCGATTTCGACCTGGGCGTAATCCGGGGAAGCCGCCGCCAGGGTTTCCTCATAGTCGAGCCACCCCTCGCCTTCGCCTTCCAGCGCCACGAAATGCTCGACCTGGGTCAGCTGGTCGCGAATGCCGTCCACCGCGTCCAGATAGTCCGAATGCGCGCAGACCACCTTAGCGCCGCAATGGTTGATGATGTACTCGAAATCCTCCGGCAGCAGCCGGTAGTTGATCGGCACCAGCACTGCGCCCATCTGTGGCACGGCGTAATAGGCCTCCAGATGCGAATGGGTGTTCGGCGCGATATAGGCAACCCTGTCGCCTTGCCCGACACCCAACCCCTGCAGCGCCGAAGACCAGTGGTCGCAGCGCTCCAGAAATTCCTTGTAGGTAAAGCGCTTGTCGCCATCGACGACCGCTTCCTTGTCGCCATAAAGCCGCCGCGCGCGCCGCGCGAATTCCATCGGTGTCAGTGCGATTTCCATGACGAGTCTCCCTGCACATTTGTTCCTTGATTTGGCCTGATGTTAGCCAGACAGCGGTGCGCCGTCATCTGATTCGATGGCCGGGTCTTTAGTAGCAGGTGGGCCAATAGGCGAGTGGCTTGCGCACGCCCTGGGGCGGAGCTTCGATCTTCAAATAGTCCATATGACGGCGCAGCCAGCTGCGCGTTTCCGCCGGATCGATAACTTCGTCGATCTCCATGATCCCCGCCGCGCCGAAGGGACCGGTATCCACCGTCCATTCACCGATGAGACGGGCCCGTTCCGCGTCGGGGTCCGCCGCCTTCTTCAACTCGTCGGCATAGACCACGTTTACGCCGACCTGCGGATCCATGAAGCCGATCTCCGCGCCCGGCCAGGCTACCACGGAATTGGCTCCAAGCCGGTTGCTGCCGCCAAGGCTGAAATAGGCAAGCCCGAAGGCCTTGCGCATGACGAGGGTGATCCGGGGCACCTGGCAATGGGTGAGCGCCTGCTGGAACATGATCGCTTTGGACAGCACCCGGTCATGCTCGACCTTCTTGCCCACCAGAAAGCCGGGCACGTCCTGCAAGAAGATCAGCGGGATGTTGAACGCGTCGCATTGGCAAACGAACGCCGTGTCCTTGTCGCAGGACTCCGGTGTCAGCGCCCCGGCGTAATACATCGGGTTCGACGCGACGAAGCCGACCGTGCGCCCCGCGATACGGCCCAGTGCCGTGATCGTGCTGCGACCAAAATTCGGCTTCAATTCGAAGATCTCGCCATCGTCGGTCAGACTGCGCAGGACGCGGCGCATATCGTAGCCGCGGGTCCGGCGCGTCGGCACCAGATCGTACATCGCCTCGTCCGGCCCCAGATCACCGTCCCACTCTTGCCGTGCCGGGACCTCCCACGCATTCGCCGGCATGTAGCCGAGCCATTGTTTGATCAGCCGGATCGCATCGTCCTCGTCTTCTGCGACCCGGTCGATCTGCCCGGTGATGCAGTCGTGCACATCGACCCCGCCGAGTTCCTCGAACCCGACGATCTCGCCAATCGCGACCTCGACCACCCGCGGGCTGGTGACGGCGAGGCACGACCCTTTTGTCTGCACGACGAAATCCGCCATCGCCGACTTGAAGGAGGAGCCGCCAAAGGAGCGGCCGAGGATCGCCGCCGCCATGGGTATGGCGCGGCCGCGGGCGCTGATCTCGATACTCGGCGTGACCAGCGAGAAGCCCTCGGAATCAAGCGTGTCCGGCAGGCGCGCACCGCCGGTCTCGCCGAAATAGACGAAGGGATGCCCGTTCTCGACCGCCATCTTGTAAATGCGGTCCATGCGCTTGCTGCTGACCTCTGAACTGGAGCCGTGCCGCACGGTGACATCGTCGCCAACGACACAGACCGGCCGCCCATCGACATGACCGATGCCGCCGATCTTGCCGTCCCCGGGCGTGTCGCCCTTGTCTTCCGGCCGCGAGGAGCGCGCGAAGGTGCCGATTTCAGTGAAGCTATCCGGATCGAACAGCGTGTCGATCCGGTCACGGATGGTCCAGCCGTTTCGCGCCCGGATACGCTCCAGCCGGTGCGGCCCGCCCATCTCCTCGCGGATACGCGCCCGGCGCGCCTGAAATTCCTTACTGATGTCCTGCTGGCTCACCGATATCTCCCTCGAAACCTATCGTTCGAGACTTTAGGACCCGCCACCCGCTAAATCCACGCAGACCGGCCACGCCCTGTTCAAGAATACGGGTATGAGGCTTACAATCATGGGTCCGGCACCTCATATGGGGAACCATGCCAAACGAACAGGCGCCAATCAGGGCGCCAAGAGGGAGATGTCAGCATGAGTGACACGACCTACACACCGCCCAAGGTGTGGACATGGGACGCCCAGGATGGGGGCGCCTTCACCAACATCAACAAGCCGACCGCCGGCGCCCAGTTCGAGCGCGACTTGCCGGTCGGTAAGCACCCCCTGCAGCTCTACTCGCTGGCCACGCCGAACGGCGTCAAGGTGACGATCTTGTTGGAGGAACTGCTGGCCCTGGGCCATAGCGGCGCGGAGTACGATGCCTGGCTGATCAAGATCGGCGACGGCGACCAGTTCGGCAGCGGTTTCGTCTCGGCCAATCCGAACTCGAAGATTCCGGCGCTGATGGATCACAGCACCACCCCACCGACCCGGGTGTTCGAATCGGGCGCAATGCTGCTGTATTTGGCGGAGAAGTTCGGCGAATTCCTGCCGAAAGACCCGGCGCTAAAGCCGGAATGCCTGTCC